>JANOYK010000325.1:0-11857 GCA_031428855.1 Burkholderiales bacterium
GGCACGGTCGCGCCTTCGTCGAGCAGGGTGACGGCGGCGGCAACTTGCGCCGGGCGGGCCGCGAGTTCAGTGGCGAGGCGTTGTTCGATCGGGGGCAGGGGCATGACGAATAAAGGAGGGATAAAGGAACCGGCCGGGAGAATAACCGAGCAGCGGGCACACCGCAGGTTCGATCAGGGCTGAATCAACATCGGCGAGCATGGATTGCAATAATTGCGCATTATTGCCATACGCCCTGGCGGTTTCGGAATGCACGCGGTAGCAGTAATGGCAGGTGTTGAGTCCTGAAACATATGCGGCGAACAGTTCCAGCCGGGCTGCGCCAAGCGGCGAATCAGTGCGAAGCAGCGCTTGATAGGAACACGATCAATGCACGCCCGGCGGGTTTATGCAATTGCAAAATGTGACGGACACCGGCGTCGGCCGGCGGTGATTTAAAAATGACATGAAGAGATCCCCCGGTCGATGGACCTGCGGTGCGAGTCCGTAACTGCGATTGGCCAATGGTTGCTATCGGCCAATGACTGCGATTGGCCGATCACTGCCATTGGCCGATGCCCGCTATTGATCGTGATGCCGTACCCATTCGCGCGGTGACATGCCGAATTTGGACACGAATGCGCGCGTGAACGCAGGCTGGCTGCCATAACCCACTTCCTGCGCGATCAACTTTACCGGCTTGCCAACCCGCAATTTTTCCTGTGCGGCATACATGCGCCAGCCAGTCATGTATACGCCAGCCGTCACGCCCACCCTTTGCCTGAAGAGTGCGGCGAACCGGCTGCGCGACAAATTGCACAGGGCCGCCAAATTCGACAGGTCCCAGGGCCGCTCGGGGCTGTCGTGAATGGCCGCCATGGCGCGCGACAATTTTGGGTCCATCAAGCCGGCAAGAACACCGCCCTTGATGTTGCCGTCCTCGATGGCAACCCGGAGCAGCTGAATCACCAGAATTTCAGCCAGCCGGTTGAGAATCAATTTTGTGCCGCCGCCTGGGTGAAAGCCCTCTTCAAAAAAATATTCCAGCGTGGAGGAAAGCCCGGAAAAGCGCCGGAGCGGAACAGCCACCATCGGCGGCAGAGTGGCGGCAACGAAATTGGCCCTGCCGCCGGAGAACTGCACCGAAGCACACACGACGTCGGGTGGCGCTCTCTTGTCAATTATCAGAGAGTGTTTGACCGGGTTGGCATAGAAAATCAGGTATGGCTCGCGCAGTTCCAGCGTCGCGGCACCCCGATTGACCACGCTTAGCGTGCCTCGACGCAACACATGAAGGTGCCCGCATCCATCAGCGCCATCAAAGTTCGCATTCCGGCACAAATCGCCCGAGCGAAACACGCGTGCTTTGAGATTCACATTCGTCAGCAGGTCGGACAGGTAATCAGGGGCCATGGGGTTTCAATTAAATACGAATCATCATGTTTTGTGGACTTTTAGTGATTTTAGAGCCTGCGCTTGTCATTACACTGCGAACGTCGTTCGTACCTGACTCGTACTCGTACCTGACGAGAGTTTGCACCTGCCGCACCTCTCCATGGCCGCTCCTGATGTTCACCTTACCTGCACCCAAACCGGGGACGTTTGAATGATTGAAACCACAGACACGATTGAAGGCAGCGGGTATCCGCTGGCGTTCCGGCAGGCGATGGTCGGCCCGCGCGCGCCGCTGTTTGGCGGCGTTGCGGGTTCTGGCGTGTTGCGCGTCGAAGCACGCGCCATGGGCGGCCACCAGAAGGAAGCGGTGATTGCTGAAGGAGAGGGCGCGGGCTCGTGGCGGGTGGTGAGTGATGAAGGGCCGATCCTGGGCGGCTCTGATCTGGCACCGTTTCCGCTGGGATTTTTTAGCGCAGGCCTGCAGGGCGATTTGACCGGCCGCATAGTCACACTCGCGCCGTTTCACGGCGTGGTGATCGATGCGCTGGCGATCAAGCTGGAGAATCGTTACGCTTTCACCGGCTCGTTTTTGGCGGGCACCGGCCAAGGGTCTACCCGTCCGGCCGGCATTGATGTGGCGGTGCAAACCAGCGCGCAACCTGCTGCGGTGATGCGCTTGATCGCCGCAGCGATTGACGCGTCGCCGGCCATCGCGGCGCTGCGGGCACCGCTTGCCAACACGTTTGCCCTCTATGTCAATGGCAAACGCGGCAGCGTCGAAGGCGTGCATGCCTCGGCAGCGGCCGACGCGGTTGATCCCTTTATGGCGCATGCCGGACGCCCGGCACCGGTGCGCGAGGCAAATGAATTGCCTGGGCTCATCACGCGCCTGCGCGAACCGGACACGGCACCGCCCCCCCTGCCGGCCTCCGGCGCGCGCGTCGACATTGTTGTCTCGGGCGAGAGCAACCCCGGCGTCACCACGGGCACCGCAAATGTTGAAACGCGGCTGCTGCGACCGGCCGGCACGTGGTTTGGCCTCAAAAGCGATGAGCGCCCGGCTGGCGAACAGGCCCCCTCGGGTTTGGCGCTGATGTCGGCGGGCATCTCGTTCTGCTACCTTACCCAATTGTTGCGGTACGTGGAGTATCGCAAACACAAAGTGCGCGCCATCCGCCTGGTTCAATACAATCCGTATTGCTTGCAAGGCAGTGCCGCGCAAGGCAGCCTGCGCGGTGTGGCCGGGCCAGTCGACACGCACCTTTTCCTTAACGCCGGCGAACCGGATGACGTGATGCAGAAACTGTTGTTGTACAGCGCACGCACCTGCTATTTGCACGCAGCCCTCGGCAGCGCGTATGACCCCGAAGTCACGCTGTCGGTCAACGGTGCCGCGAGCGTGCCGGTGACGCTCGTGTCGCCCGCCACTCAATCCGCTCCATCCCGTAAATATGCCGATACGACAGCGTCTTGACGCCGCGCTTACCGCCACCAACAGCGCACTTCACCTGTTTGCGGCATGTTGGCTGTTCCTGCTCGCCGTGACGGTGCTGATTGACGTGCTTGGCCGCGGCTTGTTCAATGCGCCACTGCCTGGCACCGCCGAGATCGTCGCCAACTCCATCGTCGCCATTGCATTTTTGCAATTGAGCCATTCGATCCGCCTGGGCGGCATGCTGCGTGCGGAAATCATCGAGCCTTATTTGCCCAAGCCGCTCGCGCGCCTGCTGCAGTCATTCGGTTGCGTGCTCGGCACCGTTTTGTTTGCCGCAGTGGCGTGGAGTGCCTGGGAGCCGATGCTGGAGGCGTGGCGTATCGGCGAATTTGCCGGCAACGAAGGCTCGCTCAAATTACCGACCTATCCGGTGCGCACGCTGCTGGTTGTCATGTGCGTGCTCGCCGCCGTCAATTACCTGGTGATGGCGTGTCTTGTGCTGCGCGCCGATCGCGAGGCCTGATATGACGCCTGCGCTGTTTACCCTCGTCATCCTCGCGGGCCTGGTCGGCTCGCTCACGCTGGGCATACCCATCGTCATCGCACTCGGTCTGTTGAGTGTGGGCGGCGTCGCCTATGTCACTGGCAGCTTCGACACCGCTTTGTCGATCCTGTCGACGACTTCCTATGAAGCCCTGCGCGATTACGTGTTTGCGGTGATCCCGCTGTTCATCCTGATGGGCGAGTTCATTGCGCGCTCGGGTGCCGCCTCCGACTTGTACAACACGATCAACCGGGCAATGGGGCGGGTGCCGGGCCGCTTGGCCGTCGCCACCGTGCTCGGCAACGCGGTATTTGCGGCGGTGGTGGGCGTGAGCGTTGCCTCTGCCGCCGCATTCAGCCGCATCGCCTACCCGGCCATGTGCCGCGAGGGTTATGACAAGACCGTGTCGCTTGGCTGCATCGCCGGCAGTTCCGCCTTGGGCATGCTGATTCCGCCGTCAGTGCTGATGATCGTGTGGGGGGTGATCACGCAGATGTCGATTGGCAAGCTTTTCATGGCGGGGTTCATTCCGGGCTTTGTGCTGGCCGGCATGTACGCGTTGTTTTGCATCGGTTACGCGCTGGCCAAACCGCAACTGTTCGGTGCGGGCAAGGCAGCGCAGGACGCGCGCGAAGGCTACGTGCCGCCGCCGCTGACAACCTCCGAGCTGATTGGCACGTTTGGCTGTCTGATATTGATTGTGCTGGTGCTTGGGGGCATCTGGGCGGGCTGGTTTACGCCAACCGAAGGGGCCGGCATTGGCGCGCTTCTATCGTTGGGTGTGGCGCTCGCCAAGGGCATGCGCTGGGCCGGCGTGATGGAAGTCATTTCCGAAACCGGGCGCACCTCGGCACCGATTCTGTTCTTGCTGATTTTTGCGCAAATGTACTCGCGCCTGCTGGCGCTGGGCGGGGTGGGCGGCGTGATTCAGAGCTTCATTTTGGGCACCGGTTTGCATCCGGCCATGATCGTGGCCGCGATGGTGTTGGTGTGGTTCGTATTGGGCATGTTTATCGACTCGGTGTCGATCATCCTGCTCACGGTGCCGATATTCGCGCCTATCGCCGGTACCATGGGTATCGACCCGATTGCGTTTGCCATCATCGGCATTCTGGCCATCGAAGCCGGCATCATCACCCCGCCGTTCGGTCTCGCGGTGTTTACCGTCAAGGCCTGTATCAATGACCCCGAGGTTCAGCTAGGCCAGATTTTTTGGGGTGCCACACCCTACTGGATCATGCTGCTGGTACTCGCCGGCGCGGTTTACATCTGGCCCGGACTCGCCACCTGGCTGCCGTCCGTGACCTGATCCAACCCCCAAGTGATCCGGGTTCAACCGCCGGCCCGGGCCCTTTCGCTCTCACCTGCCCTCACTTCCACTTCCACAGCCACAGCCACACCCTGCACCAACATTCAAGGAGACCACCATGCTGCTCAACATGCCTCGCTTGCGCACCGCTCTAACCGCCATTCTTGCATTGACTGCCGCCAGCGCATCGGCGGACACTTTTAATCTGCGCATCGGCAGCGGTCACCCCAGCGCCCCGACGATTTACGTCAACCAGATCGAGAAATTTTTTGTCCCGGAAGTCGTCAAGCGCGTTAAAGAACGCACATCCCACACCATCACGTTTACCGAAGCCTATGGCGGCAGTGTCGCCAAAGTGGCCGAGACCCTGACAGCGGTGGAGTCAGGCCTGCTCGATATTGGCGCTTATTGCGTGTGTTTCGAATTGTCGCGTCTGCCAGTACATAATTTTCCCTACTGGGTGCCGTTCGGGCCATCGAGCGCAGCAGCGGCGCAACGCGCCACACGCAAGGTGTATGACGAATTCCCGCAGTTGTCCGAAGTGCTCGAAAAGAAACACGCACAGCGCCTGCTCGGGCTCGGCGGCGTCGACAACTATCATCTGGGCACCACGTTTGCGTGGGACAAGCTGTCCGACCTGAAAGGCCGCAAGGTCGGAGCGGCCGGCATCAACCTGCCGTGGCTGCAAGGCTCGGGCGCAGTCGGCGTATCAACCACACTGCCGGAAGTCTACAACTCGCTCAAGAGCGGCGTGTTCGACGGCATCATCATGTTTCCGTCGTCCTATCTCGGATTCAAGCTTCAGGAACCGGCACCCCACTACAAGCTGGCCGGTTTCGGTGCCGTGATGGTCTATGTGATGACCATCAACAACCGTACCTTCAACCGCCTGCCAAAGGAAGTGCAGGCCATCCTGGTGGAGGTGGGCCGCGAGTATGAAAACCGGCAAGGCGGGTTGCTCGATGAGGGCAACAAAGCGGGTCTGGAAAAATTGGCGGCCAGCGGAGCAAAAATCACCGAAATCAGCGCCGACGCGCGCCGCGCCTGGGCCGATGGCATGAAAGACTGGCCCAACAAGATGGCCAAGGATGCGGACAAGACCGGCGGGGCCGGCTCCAGCGTGTTGAAGGCCTACCTGCGCCACCTCAAGGCCGAAGGCTGGAACGGGCCCGTTGAATACGCAGTCCAGTAGACATCTGCGCTGCCCTGCCCATCGAGCCGCCAGCTTCGCCACGGGTCACGCTGCGGCGGCTGCTCGCGGCTGCGGCATCCCGGCCCATCATCATCACCGCGATAAAGGTGGCATTGGTCGTGGGCACAGTCTTGAACGTCATCAATCAGGGCGGGCGTGTGGCCGATGGTTTGCCCATCGCGTGGGGGCAATTGGCGCTCAACTATTTTGTGCCTTATTGCGTCTCCAGCTACAGTGCTGCAAGCAATCAGTTGCGCCGCCTCAAGCCGCCGCTTTGAGCGCTGCCGCCTTGTCGGTCTTCTCCCACGTGAACTCGGGCTCGTCACGGCCAAAGTGGCCGTAGGCTGCGGTCTTCTGGTAGATCGGGCGCAGCAGGTTGAGCATTTGCACAATGCCTTTCGGACGCAGATCGAAGTGCTGGCTTACCAGCGCCGAAATTTTGTCGTCCGAAATTTTGCCGGTGCCGTGGGTGGTGACGAACACGCTGGTCGGTTTGGCCACACCGATGGCGTAAGACACCTGCACTGTGCATTTGGTGGCGAGGCCAGAGGCAACAATATTCTTGGCCACATAGCGCGCGGCGTAGGCGGCCGAGCGGTCTACTTTGGACGGGTCCTTGCCGGAGAACGCGCCGCCGCCGTGCGGGGCCGAGCCGCCGTAGGTATCGACAATGATCTTGCGTCCGGTCAGGCCGCAGTCGCCTTTGGGTCCGCCGATTTCAAAACTGCCGGTCGGGTTGACCAGATAGCGGATGTCACCCTTGATCAATTCTTTGGGCAGCACCGGCTTGATGATCTGCTCGATCACGGCTTCTTCAATCTGCTTGTGGGTCATGCCCGGCTTGTGCTGGGTCGAGAGCAGCACGGTGTCAATCGACACCGGGCGGCCATCCACATACTTCAACGTGACCTGCGATTTGGCGTCAGGGCGCAGCCAAGGCAGACGGCCATCGCGGCGCAACTCCGACTGACGCTCGACCAGACGGTGCGACAGGTGAATCGCCATCGGCATCAACTCAGGCGTCTCGTCACAGGCGTAGCCAAACATCAGGCCCTGGTCGCCCGCACCCTGGTCAAGATCAAGGCCCTGGCCTTCGTTCACGCCTTGCGCAATGTTTTGCGATTGCTCGCCGTACTGCACCAGCACCGTGCAGGTGTCGGCATCAAAGCCGATGGCGGGGTCGGTGTAGCCGATGCGGCGGATCGTGTCGCGCGCGACCTGCACGTAATCGACTTTTGCGCCAGTGGTGATTTCACCCGCCAGCACGGTCAGATTGTCCTTGACCAGCGTCTCCGCAGCGACGCGCGAGCGCGGGTCCTGGGCTAGAATCGCGTCCAATACGGCGTCTGAAATCTGGTCGGCAACTTTGTCCGGGTGGCCTTCGGAAACGGATTCGGACGTAAATAAAAATTCGCTCATGGCTTCGCTTAGGGTGTAGGAGGTGAAGTGGGTGAAAGAAAAAACGGCGGGAAAACGGCGGGAATTGGCGCTATCTGCCGATACCGGTGCTGTGCAGGCAAGCGTCCGGAAAACCCCGCATTCTAACAAACCCCGGCTTCGCGACCCCCTCAAAACCCCGTGCTCAAGCTCCTGTTTGAATTGGCGTCACGCCTGCCACTAGGCCTGCTGCATACGGCCGGCGTGGCGCTCGGCTGGCTTGCGTATGGGGTGTCGCCGCCGGTGCGCCAGCGCCTGCGCGGCAATCTGCGCCAGGCCGGTTACGACGACCCTGCGCTGCTGCGCGCGGCTGTGCGCGAAACCGGCAAGAGCCTGGCCGAGCTGCCCGCCGTGTGGTTCCGCCCGCAAGCCGAGGCGGCCGCCCTGATGCATGATGTGGATGGCAGCGACTTGCTCGATGCCGCCCATGCAGCGGGCAAAGGCATCATTTTCGTGACACCTCATCTGGGCTGCTTTGAAGTCACCGCACAGTGGTACACCCAGCATCACGGACCGATGACGGCGCTGTTCACGCCGCCGCGCAAAAGCGCGCTGGCCCTGATCGTGATGGGCGGGCGCGGCAAAGAAAACCTGAAACTGGCCGCGCCCACCTTTGGCGGTGTGCGCACCCTGCTGCGCGCGCTGCACAAGGGTGAAGCGGTCGGCATCCTGCCGGATCAAGTGCCGGGGCGCGGCGAAGGCGAGTGGGCCGATTTTTTTGGCCGCCCGGCCTACACCATGTCGCTGGTGGACCGTCTAGCTGAAGTCAGCGGTGCCACCGTCATCCTCGCCTATGCCGAGCGCCTGCCGCATGCAGCGGGCTATCGCGGCTACGTGTCGCTGATGCCGCCGCGCGAGGACGGCGAATCGGCCGCGCGCCATCTCAACCGCGCGCTCGAAGATTTAATCCGGCGCTGCCCGAGCCAATATTTGTGGTCGTACAACCGCTACAAAACGCCGGGCGGCGTAGCGCCGCCGCCACCGGTGCCGCCGCCAATGGCGCTGTCAACCCCGGCACCAGAAACACTGCCGCCACCGGCACCGGAGCGCGGCGCAGCGCCGGCGCGGCAGGCGGTGCCGTCAGCGTCAGCGCCCGCACCTGCCGCGCCACCCGCGCCGCATCCACCACAAAGATCGGCGCAGCCATGACCGCGCTGGCGCTGCTGTTGATGCGCGGCTTGCACTGGCTGCCGCTGCCGTTGCTGCGCGCAAGCGGGACTGCGCTCGGCGCGTTGCTGTTTGTATTCGCAGGTGAGCGCCGCCGTGTGGTCCACACCAATCTGGGCCTGTGTTTTCCCGCACTCAATGGCGCGCAGCGCAGCGCACTGGCGCGCGCCGCTTTCCGCGCCTTCTGCCAGAGCGTGATCGACCGCGCCATCCTCTGGCACAGCCCGCCGCAACGGATTCGCACACTCGTGCAAGTGGCCGGAGAAGCACACCTGGAGCGGCTCGCAGGCCAGCCAGTGATTTTGCTCGCGCCCCATTTTGTCGGGCTGGATGCCGCCTGGGCGCGCCTCACGCTGGAGCGGCGCATGGCATCGATGTATGCCCGCCAAAAAAACGCTGCGTTCAATAAAGCCCTCAAAGCCGGGCGCACCCGCTTCAACGATCCGCTGCTGCTGTCGCGCCAGGACGGCGTGCGCGCACTGTTGCGCGAACTCTCCAACGGCCTGCCGCTGTACTACCTGCCCGACATGGACCTGGGCCCGCGCGATGCCGTGTTCGCGCCTTTTTTTGGTGTGCCGGCCGCGACCATCACCGCTGTATCGCGCCTCGCACGCCTCGCCAACGCGGCGGTGCTGCCGGTCGTCACGCGCATGACACCGCGCGGCTACGAGGTCACGATTCATGCGCCGTGGGACCACTTTCCCGGTGCCTCTGATGAAGACGATGCGCGCCGCATGAACGCCTTCATCGAAACCGAAGTGCGCGCCAACACTGCCCAATATCACTGGCTGCACAAGCGCTTCAAGACCCGGCCTGCGGGAGAGGCGCGGATTTATTGACCACGCTTTGCGTGGCGTCGCAGAATGGGACAATCGCGCCATGCAACATGATTTCATCTCTGCCACCGTGCTGCTGTTAGGCGCACGCGCGCCGGACCGCGTGGGCGAATGGATCGCGGCAGTGGCGCTGGCGCTGACCATCAGCGCCGCGATTCTGGCCGCCGCCGGCCGGATTCAGGCCGCACTGGGCGAGCGCGCAGTCGCCGCGTTTGAGCGGCTGATGGGCCTGATCCTCGCTGCCATCGCGGTGGAGATGACCATCACCGGATTGCGCCTGGTCAAAGGAACGTTTTAGACGGCAAGGCCGGGATGGACGGGAACGCGCAGGGAACAAGCAGGGAACAAGCAGAAATAAACAGACAACATGAAACTGACCTTCACCAAAATGCACGGCCTGGGCAACGACTTCATCGTGCTCGACGCCACCCGGCAAGCGCTCGACCTGACTGCTGCGCAATGGAAGTCACTCGCCGACCGCCACTTCGGCATCGGTGCCGATCAAATCCTGATTGTCGAACCAGCCCAAGGCGATGCCGACTTCCGCTATCGCATCGTCAACGCAGACGGCAGCGAAGTCGAGCAGTGCGGCAACGGCGCGCGCTGCTTTGTGCGCTTTGTGCATGACAAGGGCTTGACCACCAAGCGCGCGATCCGGGTCGAGACACTCGGCGGCATCATCGAGCCACGCCTCGAAGACGATGGCCTGGTCACGGTCAACATGGGCGTGCCGGCCTTCGCGCCGGAAGCCTTGCCCTTCAACGTTCTTCAGGCAGCACCGGCCCAAGAAGCGCATGGATACTGGCTCTCCGGCCGAATGCCAAATGAAACCGGCAATGGCACAGACTGGCGCGTCAACCTCGGCATCGTCTCAATGGGTAACCCGCACGCGGTGCAGGTAGTGGCCGATGTTGACAGCGCACCGGTGCTCACCCAAGGCCCGCTGATCGAAGGCCACGCCGCGTTCCCCAAGCGCGTCAACGCCGGTTTCATGCAAATCGTCTCGCGCAACCACATCCGCCTGCGCGTCTACGAGCGCGGCGCGGGCGAGACGCTGGCCTGTGGCACCGGGGGTTGCGCTGCGGTGGTGACCGGCATCGTGCGCGGTTTTCTGGAGAAAAATCAGCCGGTGCGCGTCACCACCCGCGGCGGGGATTTGCAGATTCGCTGGGCCGGGGATGGCGCGCCAGTCGAGATGACCGGCCCGGCTGTCACCGTGTTTGAGGGGCAAATCACGCTGTGAAAGTCCGCAAAATCAAACTGCGCCGCGCACTGTTGAAGCCACGCAATCCGGTTGCGGTTGCGCTCCAATCAAAACACGGCGGCACGCACAAAAAAACCGGCAAGGCGTTGCGGCTGAAGCAAAAGCGGAGTCTTTGGCAAGACCAGCAATGAATCCGGCGCAGTGCAACCGGGCAATCACTTCGACACTTCTGCGGGCCACTGCATCGCCTGGTGCAGCACCCGCAACACCATGCAATCACCCTGATTTTCTTCATACACAACAGTGTAGGGAAACCTGGGAATAATCAATTCCCGTGTCCCCTCCACGCGGCCAGCCTTGCCAAATTTGGGGTAGGTTGCCAGGCGGTTGACCGATTTCACGATGCGCTCCGCTACACGCTGCGCCGCATCAGGGTTGTGCTCTGCGATATAGGCGCGTAACGCAGTCAAATCGGCAATGGCATCGTCGCTGTAGTACACCTGGCCCATCAGGCGCGCTTCATCAGGCACGCTTCATCAGGCACGCTTGCGGGCGGCGGCACCTGACTTCACCTTGTTTCGCACTGCGGGTGCAGCAAGCTCAGTCGCGCTGCCCCAGCTTTCCAGCCAGGCATGCACCGCAGCGGCGGGGGTGGCCGATTGCTTACCCTTCTTTAGCGCTTGCCGCGTGCCTTGCACTTGCTGGGTAAACCATTGCTCGTGCGCCAGCGCCTGCTTCGCGTTGTTTTGCACATAGTCACGCATGAATTCACGCACCAGTTGACTGCCATTGCGTTCGTGCAAGCTCGCGACCTGGTCGAAAGCTTGTTTGAGCGGCGTGGGAATCCGCACCGTGTAGGTGCTGCTGTTGGCTGTGTCAAGTGGCGTGGAGGAGTTCATGTATGACAGCGTAACACAGCCCGCCAGCGGTGCTGGTGACACTTCGGGTAGTGCCCATGCAGACGTACTGCCGCTCAGCCCTGTCAAATTGACCAAGCCGGCGTCAGGCGAATAGTTCGTTTTTCGCCACCTTGTCGCGCACAATTTTCGGCACGTTGAAACGCGCGCCGTATTTCACTGCCAGCGCATCGGCGTTTTTCACAAAATTGGCTGCGCCTTCGCTGTTGATGTATTGCAACGCGCCGCCGGTCCAGGCCGGGAAGCCGATGCCGAAGATCGAGCCGATGTTGGCGTCGTGGAAGGTGGTGAGCACGCCTTCCTCCAGACAGCGCGCGGTTTCGATGGCCTGGCGGTAGAGGAAGCGGCGCTTGATCTCGGTCGTGTCGTAGGCGATACCGGGTTTTTCAAATTGCTTGAGGCCTGACCACAAATGTTTTTTGCCGGCTGCCGGTTTTGCGTC
>JANOYK010000326.1:0-4402 GCA_031428855.1 Burkholderiales bacterium
GCAGTGGGCCATGGGCGCGCTGATTCAGGCGCAGATCAACAACGGTGCCGTCACGCTGGCGGCGTATCAGGTCGGTTTCGGCGCGCTGCTGGTGCTGCAGGTGCTGGCGCTGTTGTGGTTTGGGGTGATGAGCCGGCGCACTTGAGAGCCTGCTTGAGTAGGCACCGTCTTTCATGCGTACTGCGGCGCATCACGCCGATATCAATCGACCTTCGCGCCCGACAGCTTGACGATGCGCGCGTACTTGGCGCGCTCACGCTCAATGAACGCAGCGAATTCTTGCGGCGTGTTGCCGCCCGGCTCGGCACCCATGCGTGTGAACAGGGCCTTCAATTCCGCAGTACCGATCGCCTTGACGATTGCGGCGTGCAGTTTGTCGAGTGCGTCTTTTGAGATCCCAGCCGGGGCCATGATGCCGAACCAGGTGTCGAGGTCGAAGTCTTTGAGGCGCACGTCGGACTCGGCCATCGTCGGCAGCTCAGGCGCGAACCCGGAGCGCTGCGCCGTCGTCACCGCAAGCGCGCGCACCTTGCCGGCCTTGATCTGCGCGCTGGCATTGGCGAGGTTGTCGAACATGAGGTCGGTGTGGCCCGCCATCAAGGCCAACAGCGCCGGGCTGCCACCTGCATAGGGGATGTGGACGATGAAGGTGCCGGTCTGCTGCTTCATCAATTCACCGGCAAGGTGCCCGGTGCTGCCGTTGGAGCCAGAGCCAAAATTGAGTTTTCCGGGATTTTTCTTCGCAACATCGATCAGGTCTTTCGCGCTCTTGATCGGCGACTGCGGCGGCACAATCAACACGTTAGGCGTCGACGCCACCAGCGTGACCGGCGCAAAATCCTTCACCGCGTCATACGGCATCTTCGCGTACAGCGCCGGGTTGATCGCGTGCGTGGCGACGGCACCCATGACGATGCTGTAGCCATCGGCGGGCGACTTGGCCACATGGTCTGCGCCGACGTTGCCGCCCGCGCCGGGCCGGTTCTCGACCAGCACTGGCCCGCCGAGGCCATCTTTCATTTTGTCGGCGAGGGCGCGCGCCACCTGATCGAGCGAGCCGCCGGGCGGGTAAGGGACGATGAGGCGGATCGGTTTGAGCGGCCATGCCGCCACTAACGCCGTGGATCCTGATGCGGCACCAGCCGGAGAGCCGCTCTGGGCAAGGCCTGTGGCCGGTATCGCCGCAAAAACCGCACCCACCAACGCTTTCAGAAGCATGCTCAATCCAACTCTCCCTGGCGGCTCCGGATTGCCCCGGCTGCCGCTCACACTTTTGCTTGCTTGGACAACTTGGGTGCCGCCGCCGGCGACCCAAGCGCCACCATCTTGCGCCAGTCAATTTTGCCGGTCACGCAATACTCTGCGGCAAATTCCTGTGAGAACAAGGTCAGCACCTGATCGTACTTCTCCGCAACATCATCGTTGCGCTTTTTGGCCTGATGGCCAAGCGGTTCGATAACATGCATGTAGAAATCGGGTTCACCTGAAATGAACTCCCAAAATTTCTGGCCGCACAATTTTTCGTAGTCGCCTTTGTCAGGCTTGTTGTCGCGCCCGTAGCAGCAGCCGTTGACTGCACGAACTTGGTGATCCCGGCGGGATCAGGTGACGGCATATTTTTTCCGTTTTTACAACAACAGCGGCTGCACCAGCGCGGCGCTCATGTCTTCGCGCACCATCTCGACATAGCCTTCGTGAATGTCCACACCAATGGCGCGGCGGTTAAGGCGATTCGCAATGCGAATCGTCGTGCCGGAACCCATGAACGGGTCAAGCACCGTGTCGCCCTCGCGCGTGAACAACTTAATGAACCACTCCGGCAGTGCATCGGGAAACGCCGCACTGTGATCGCGGTTGGCGCACTCGGTTGCCATGTGCAGCACATTGGTCGGAAACGCTTTGTCGCGCTCAAGCCAGTTGGAGATTTTCTTGCCAAAGCCGCTGCCGACCTTGGATTCGTCGCGCGTCATGTCGGTGTCGCTCAGGTTTTTGAGGCGCGTTTTGGACCAGTCGCCCATCGGCACCATCACCTCTTCCTGATACATATTGAATTTGCGCGATTTGTTGAACTGGATCAGCCGCTCCCACGAATCGCGAAAGCGGTTTGGCCATTTGCCCGGATAGCTGTTTTTCTTGTGCCAGATAAATTCTTCGGTCCAGAGCCAGCCTTGCGCGCGCATCGCCAATATCAAATCAAGCACGTAGGTATGGCGCTCACCATCGACTACGCGCTCCTTGATGTTGAGCACAAAGGTGCCATCGGGTTTCAACACGCGGAGAAATTCCTGCGCACGCGGCATGAACCACTCAACGTATTTGTCAGGATGAATGCCGCCATAGGTCTGCTTGCGCTGATCGGCATAGGGCGGTGAAGTGACGATCAGATCAACTGAGGCATCGGGCAGATGGTTCAGCGCACTGAGGCAATCCCCCAGGCGCAGGTCAATCGTATCGTCAGAGCGTGCCGGATATTTCATGTGTGACGCGTCAATGCAAATGCCGTTTGCCGCCGCTCTTGCCGCCGCCATGCCCGCCGCTGCCAGACGGAAAATCGACTCTCGCGAGTTTCTGCCCCTGCGTAATCGACACCAGACGCCGCGCGAACAGGCGGTTGACGGCATCAACCACTTCGCTCATCTCGCCCTTGTCGAAGTGGCGCTCCAGCAGACGCGTGAGGTCTTCCTGCATGTACTGGCGCTGGGTTTCGTGGATTGCTTCCGGACTGGGGCCGACGAAGAGCAGGCCGAAGGTGTCTTGCCCGTCGTCATCGTCATTGTCGAAAAAGCTGACCTCAATGCCGGCGCCTTCGGACGACAAATCACAGACCGCGCCACAGGCTTCATCGAGCGAATTTTGGAAGTCTTCATTGCCCTCCACCGTCCAGCACAGCGCGAGCATGCGTTTTTCAGCGTCGTATTCGATGCCCGGCTCTTCGTCGAACAGGCTTGATGCATCCTTGAGCGACTTGGCGCCGGCGTATTTCCACAGCGGCTTTAACGCCTCTTCGATCTCGCCATAAGTGACGCCGGGGCGGATCGGAATCTCGCCGTGGATGTGGATTTCGTATTGCGCTTCATTGCGTGACATGGTGTGACCTCACAAAATTCTCTGGCTGGCAAGTTCTTCAATTTGCGCGGCGCTGTAACCGAGCGTGCCAAGCACTTCATGCGTGTGCTGGCCGAGCAGCGGCGGTGGCGTATGGTATTCCAGTTGCGTCGCCGAATATTGAATCGGGTTGCGCACCATCGGCACGCTGCCCGCAGTGGGATGCGGCAGGTCAAAGCGCATCTGGCGCGCCACCACCTGCTCGTTCTCGAACGTGTCTTTAAGCGTATTGATCGGCCCGCAGGGCACGTTGGCGGCCTCCAATTCGCTGATCCATGCGTGTTTCGTTTTCTGCTTCACCATCGCGGCGAGCAGCGGGATCAACACCTCGCGGTTGCGCACGCGCTGCGGGTTGACGTTGAAGCGTTCATCGTTCGCCAGTTCGGGCTGCCCGCCCACCGCACAAAAGCGCTGGTACTGCGCGTCGTTGCCGGCCGCGATGATGACGTGGCCGTCGGCGCATTCAAACACCTGATAGGGCACCAGGTTCTGGTGCGCGTTGCCGGCCCGCACCGGTGCTTGGCCCGAGGTCAGGTAATTCATGTTCATGTTGGCGAGCATGGCGACCTGCACGTCGAGCAGGGCCATGTCGATGGCTTGGCCCTCGCCGGTCTTGTCGCGGTGTGCCAGCGCGGCGAGAATCGCCACCGTCGAATACATGCCGGTCATCAGGTCGGCGACCGCGATGCCGACTTTCTGCGGCCCGCCGCCGCCGCAGGTGTCACAAGCGCCGTCGCGCTCGCCGGTGATGCTCATCAGCCCGCCCATGCCCTGGATGATGTAGTCGTAGCCGGGGCGCTGTGCATACGGCCCGGTCTGGCCGAAACCGGTGATCGAGCAGTAAATGATGTTCGGCTTGACGGCCTTGAGGCCGGCGTAATCGAGGCCGTATTTTTTTAACTGGCCGACCTTGTAGTTCTCCAGCACGATGTCCGATTGCGCCGCGAGCTGCTTGACGATCTCCTGGCCGGCCGGCGAGGCGATGTCGAGCGTGATCGATTGCTTGCCGCGATTGGCGCCGAGGTAGTAGGCCGCCTCTGAAGTGTCGCGGCCCGCAGCGTCCTTCAGATAAGGCGGCCCCCAGGTGCGGGTGTCGTCACCGCCGCCTTTGCCCGCAGCATCGTTGGGGCGTTCGACCTTGATGACTTCGGCACCGAGGTCGGCCAATTGCTGGCCGCACCACGGGCCGGCCAGGACGCGTGACAGATCGAGAACTTTGATGTGGGATAAGGGGCCGGGCATGAACGAAACCAATCAATGAAAGGACCAAACGATGAACCAAACCAATGTACCAAAC
>JANOYK010000327.1:0-1574 GCA_031428855.1 Burkholderiales bacterium
ACGCCGAGATCTGCGCCGAAATGAAGGCGCAGAGCCAGGGCGCGATGAAGGGTGTGCTCGGCTACACCGAGGACAAGGTGGTCGCCAGCGATTTTCGCGGCGAGCCGTGTACTTCCGTGTTCGACGCCGAGGCCGGCATCGCGCTCGACAGCACCTTCGTCAAGGTCGTGTCCTGGTACGACAACGAATGGGGCTATTCCAACAAGTGTCTGGAAATGGTGCGTGTTGTTGCCAAGTAGTTGCCAAGCGATTGCCAAGTGACCCGCTGGTCCACCGCCTCATAGACGCATAGCCAAACCCGTGAACTTTCTCCGTCTGCGCGATCTCGACCTTAAGGGCAAGCGCGTCTTCATCCGCGCCGACCTCAACGTACCGCAGGACGACTCGGGCACCATCACCGACGACACCCGCATCCGCGCATCCGTTCCCGGCATCAAGCTCGCGCTCGCTGCCGGCGCTGCGGTGATGGTGACGTCGCATCTGGGCCGGCCCACCGAGGGTGAAGTCAAGCCGGAAGACTCGCTCGCGCCAATTGCCAAGCGGCTGGGCGAATTGCTGGGGCGCGATGTGTCGCTTAAAACCAACTGGGTCAATGGCGTCGCGGTCAACCCCGGCGAGGTGGTGCTGCTCGAAAACTGCCGCACTAACCGTGGCGAGAAGAAGAACGACGATGGATTGGCGCAGAAGATGGCCAAGCTGTGCGACATCTACGCCAACGACGCCTTCGGCACCGCGCACCGCGCCGAAGCCACCACGCACGGCATTGCCAAGTACGCCGCCATTGCCTGCGCCGGGCCGCTGATGGCGGCGGAGCTAGATGCCCTGAAAGCCGCTCTGGGAGCGCAGGAGACGAAAAAGCGCGGCAGCATGGTCGCCATCGTGGCCGGCTCCAAAGTCTCGACCAAGCTGACCATTTTGCAATCTCTCGCAGACAAGGTAGATCACATGATCGTCGGTGGCGGCATCGCCAACACCTTCATGGCCGCAGTTGGCCTGCCCATCGGTAAATCGCTCGCCGAACTGGAAATGCTCGATGACGCGCGCGCAGTGATGGCGAAGATGCAGGCCAAAAACGGCTCGGTGCCGATCCCGGTCGATGTCGTGGTGGGCAAGGCGTTTTCGGCCACTGCCGCTGCCGTTACCAAGGACGCCAAAGACGTTGCCGCAGACGACATGATTTTCGACATCGGCCCGCAGAGTGCCAAGGCGCTTGAATCAATCATCGCCAACGCCGGCACCATCGTCTGGAACGGCCCGGTCGGCGTGTTCGAGTTCGACCAGTTCGGCGGCGGCACGCGCGCAGTCGCCCAGGCCATCGCCAAGTCCAAAGCCTTCTCCATCGCCGGCGGCGGCGACACGATTGCCGCCATCAACAAATACGGCGTCGCAGACCAGATCAGTTACATCTCGACCGCAGGCGGCGCATTCCTTGAATTTCTCGAAGGCAAGACCTTGCCGGCAGTTGACATACTGGTGCAACGCGGCACGGCTTAAATCACCGGTCATTGAAGACAACCGGTCGAGATGGCCGCGCCCTGTCCACACAAAGGATTCCGCATGTCACGCTCGACCAA
>JANOYK010000328.1:0-3240 GCA_031428855.1 Burkholderiales bacterium
GCCCGGTTCGTTCCGCGGATCAGGCGGCCACTCCTAAAATAGGCCAAAACCGTTGGTGGACAAGGGTTTCAGGCCAATGGCATAGCGCCGCCACGGGCTTGACTTAGATCAAGTTATTGCCTTGAAGGTCGGTTTCAACGGTGTGCCAGCACCGCCCGCGAACGCAACCGATTGAATCACCGCGCGCTCGCTGCCGGCGACAAACACTTCTCGGCGCGGCGGTTCTATCGCTGGCTCATAGCGCACCTCTTGCACGGCCACGCCAGCCGGCGCGGCTGGCGCAACGCTCGGCACTGCGCCGCGCTTGTGCAAATGCATCATCACATCACGCCACACCGGCGCTGCGCCGGCGATACCCGAGACATCGTGCATCGGGCTGCCGCTGGCGTTGCCGACCCACACGCCGACCGTTTAGCGCGATGAAAAACCGATGGTCCAGTTGTCGCGCATGTCTTTGCTGGTGCCGGTTTTGACGGCGCTCCAGAATGGCGTGTCGAGCGGGTTGTCGAGGCCGAAGGCGGCGGCGCGCGCGGCGCGGTCGGACAGGATGTCGGCAACGATGTAGCTTGCGGCGGCACTCATGGCGCGGCGTGACGCGGTGGCGGGAGGCGGCGCATTGCGCATCAACCGCGTCTCCGACCAGACGCCGCCGTTTGCCAGCGTGCGATACGCGTTGGTGAGTGTGAGCAGCGTCACGTCGGCGCTGCCGAGCGCGAGGCTGAAGCCGTAGTAGTCGCCCGCTTCGGTCACGGTGTCCATGCCCGCTGCGCGCAGGCGCTCAGTAAAACGGTCCGGCCCCACCATCACCAGCGTGCGCACGGCTGGCACGTTGAGCGACCCCGCGAGACTGGCGCGCACCGACACTGCGCCGCGATAGGTCTTGGCGTAGTTGCGCGGTATGTAGAGGCCGGTGTCGGTCTTTAATTGCACCGGCGAGTCGTCGAGGATCGAGGCGGCGGTGAGGCGGCCCTCTTCAATCGCGAGGCCGTAGAGTAATGGTTTCAAGGTCGAGCCGGCCTGACGCAGCGCGGTCACACCGTCGACCGCCGCCGCCTGCGACAAATCACCGCTGGAGCCGACGTAGGCGAGCACTTCGCCGGTCGCGTTGTCGAGCACGATCACCGCGCCATCTTCGACGTTGCGGCCATTTAACTCGGCCAGCCGCATGCGCAAGGCGGTGCGCGCGGCCGACTGCACACTCGCATCAAGCGTGCTGGCGATACGCGCGCCGAGGGTGACGCCGGCAGCGGCAGTGCCGGCTGGCGCGCTGGGCGCAGTGGCCGCCATTGGCTCACCGCGTACTACGCCGCCCGTCACCTTCAGGCCGGCGGGTGCGCCGGGCAGCGCACCCGCCTGCGCAAACACACGGCGCGATAAGTAACCAGATTGAGGTAGGCCTCCAGAATCTCGGGTTTCTTCCAGATTTTTTCCAGCGCGAGTGCGGCGCGCGCCTGGCCGATCTTCTGCGGCAGGGTGCGTCCGCCTTCGCCGCGCTTGAGTCCGGGCTCAAGCAGACCGGCCAGCTGCATCGTCAGCGTGCTCGCGCCGCGCATGCCTTTTTTGCTGGAGAGACTGCCCGCGTTGCCCACGGCAGCACTGACCGCGCCGGTCCAATCGACCCCGCCGTGCTCGTAAAAGCGCTGGTCTTCGGAAGCCAGCAGCGCATCCTTCAGTGCGGGGGAAATCTCGCTCACCTGCACCCACACATAGCGCCGCACGGTGTGATCGACACGCACCCGCTGAAGCTCGCGGCCATTGCGGTCGAGCAGCCACGCATCCGATGCGCGCCAGTCTTGTTTGACTTGATTGAATGAGGGAAGATCAGCGGCGAGAGCGAAATTCAATAATGGCATCGCCGCAAGAACCGCTGCCACTGCGGCATCAATGCGGGCGGAGAGATGACCGATCAAGGCAAGAGTATGACCAAATTGTGGGCGCTCCCTCCATGCAGAGCAGGTGCCGGGCGCAGACCGGCTCTCACCGTCCCACTTGGTCAAATGTTGTTCAAAAACAATAATTTACTGTAAATTACCGCCATAACTAGCTGTATTTTCAATGGGTAGTATTGCGGATATTTCTTGCATTCCGAGCATGCGAACGTCAGAATTGTCTTCCATGAGCGCCACCCTACGCGGCAGACGCCGCACACTCGCCGCCATGCTTTGCATGGCCGGAGGTGGCTCATACTCTTTCGCGCAAGCGCCGATCTACAAAGTCCCCGTGCCCTCCGGCCTGATGGTCGAGCGCTGGCGCCACAGCGGCGATCCGGAAAAATTCTTTGATCCACGTGGCGACGACCTGCGCCATGAGTTGTGGTGCGCCAGCCGTGAGGGCAAGAACGGCTTGCTGGTGTTCTTTCGCAGCAGTAACAACGCCTATGCCGACCTGATGAAAGAATCGGTGTTGCGTAACGAGGAAGTGCAGGGCTACTTCAAGGCGCGCCTGCGCACCATCGCGCTAGACCGCGGCTCGCACCACACCGTCATCAATCTGCGCGGCGAGACTGTCTCCGAAGCGCGCTTTGCCGCTGAAACGGGTGTATCACGCTCCCCAGCATTCGCGTTCTTTGACCTGCAAGGGAAACTGCGCTACCTGCACCAGCGCGCCATCCTCGACGCCTCACAGATGATTAATTTCGCGCGCTGCATGGCCGACGGCATTTACGCGCGTGCCGAGGTAGAGCGCAGCCTGCGCGGCGGGTAGCGCACGCTACTCCCCGGCGCGCCGGCGCGCATCGCCGATCACCACGCCGCTCAAGAAATACCCCGCCGCCGTCAACTGGCGGAGCACTGGCAGCACCGCATCCAGATAGCCAAACTCCTTGGCGGCACACAATATGCCTGCGGTGCCGGTATGTGGGATGTTCAGGCGCTGCGCTTCGCGGCGGCCGAGGCGTTCATCGATCAACCATAGCGTGCCCGGCGTGGCAACAGCCGCAGCAAGACAGCTCGCCTCCCCCGCGTCGAGGGTTTGGTGCTCTGGTGTTGTCACCGCAGTGCGCGGCAATCGCACTAGCCAGCCAGCGAAAAACGCAGCATCCAGCACTGCAGCGCCGGGGGCGGATGAACCAAGGCGAAGTTCCTCAGCCACTATGGCGGTCACGCTGACTTGACCAAACAGGCGTTTGAGCAATCCGAGACGCTTGACCTTCGCCAACGCGATCAGCGGCCCGGCATCGGCAATGACTCCCGGGCCCACTAGCGGCGCTTGCGGCTGGTTTTTGTGGCAGGCTTGGTGGCA
>JANOYK010000329.1:0-3654 GCA_031428855.1 Burkholderiales bacterium
CGCCACACGGTTCATGCGCTCCTGGACTGCCAAATTGTCTGCCAGAAATTGCGTGGCTTCGGCTACCGAGCCATCGAGCAATTCAATCGGCTTGCTGGGCGAATCCGCTCCATCGCCATACCCCTGGACGAAATGGCCTTCGAGTTTGATGAGGACTTGGCGCAGATTGCCCGCGTAGGGGCCGTAGCGGCCTGGTTCGTATTTGAGCCGCAGGTCCTGCCCCGCCTCTTGCATGAAGTACATGAGCTTGTGCAGTTCCAGCAGGCTGACAAAAGGGTCGAGCAGGCCACGCAGATAACGATCCATCAACGCGATCAATGCGGCGCGGCCGACGGTCATGTTGGGGCGCTCGGTGCGATTGGGCATGGTGGCTGCAGCAGGCGCGCCGTCTGTCCCATAGAGCATCACCGTGACGTTTGGCAAGGCCTCGAACGCGCGTTCAATGCGTGGCCGCACTTGTGACCAATCCAGGCCGCCATGACCACAACCCAGTGGCGGCACAGCGATGGAGCGAATGCCGAGGCGCTGAACCGTTGCAACCAGATCGGCCAAGCCGCTGTCGATATCGGCGAGACGGCTGCGTGTGCGCCAGTGGCCTTTGGTGGGGAAGTTGATGATCCAGCGGGTGCCATCGGCCAGACCACCGAGATCGAAGACGTCCATTTGGCCCAGACGGACACGGCCTGCTTTACAGGCGTCCGCGTAAGCGCGAAACATGTCCGGGTAAGCTTGTTTGAACTGGAGGGCAATGCCCTTGCCCATCACACCTTCGGTGTTGACGGTATTGACCAGCGCCTCTGCGGGCGCTTGCAGCAAGTTGCCTTTCGACGGTTGGATCATGGGGGTCAGTAGTACCAGTCGTTTTTTACGGCTACGTTGGGTGAATCAGGCAAGCCTTCGAGTAATTCTGACACATGACCAGCGGTTTGATTGTTGTGGCAGCCGATAGTGTTGATGGCTTTCCAGGGGAAGAAATCGGCCACCAAAAATTCTGAAGCCTTTTTGTTTCGCCGGTTATCTCCGCCCCAGTCGTTCGATCCGATTATTTCCCAATCGAGCGTGTCAAGAGAATCGAGATCGGCGAAGAAGTCGGAATAACGCGCCCCTGCATTGCCGTTGCAAAATGCCCAACCTGAACCTACCGCGATGGCGGCTGCGACCGTGCTGACCAAATGCACAATGCTGCTCTGACATCCAGCAGGCCGGCCCGTGTTGCCAAGATTGATGGTGTAAAGCATGGGGGAGCGAGGGCAAAAATAGAACGGCACGAATTCGCCTACAAAACGCCCCGCACAACAGGGAACCATCAGCTCGGTCATGCGGCGCTGCTTGATATGGCTGTAGCCTATTGCCTTGTGCGCAGCGGCGGCCATGCCCACGTCCGAACGCAAGCCGCCAGCGGCCAGGATGCCCGGTAGATTGCTTACGTCGGTGATGTGATACAGGCGCGTCGCCGCCGGATCGTGGGGCATTGGCTGCTTCGAGAGAGGGCGAATGATCGTTGCAAATGATAGCGTCGTTTACGTGTGTCAACACTTGAGGACAACATCTTTGTTCATGCGCGGGTAGAGATCGAAAGATTCCAGGCTGGGAATCTGGATTGGCCATGACTCTGAAACCCGCCCGCACCAACGGTTTTCATTGATTGATCGACAACAACCGCTCACACCAACGGTTTTCTGCCACCGCACTTCACGCTACACTGCTGCTGCCCGTCAACCAGACTTCAACCGGAAATTGCACGCATGCCATTCGACCCCGCCCGCCACAGCGCTGCGATAGAGCGCGACGGCTACACCATCATTGAAGATTTTCTCTCGCCTGCGCAACTGGCCGAGGTGCGGCGGGTGCTGGCGCTCTACCTCGACACGCACGCCGGGCGCAACGATTTTGAGGGCACCCGCACCGAGCGCGTGTATACGCTGGTGGCGCGGGCGCGGGTGATGTGGGACATCGTGCTGGATGCGCGCATCCTGTCGCTGTGCGAGCGGTTTTTGCTGCCCAACTTTTTGCTGACTGCTTCACAGGCGATCCGCATCAATCCGGGTGAGACGCCGCAGCCGTTTCACAGCGATGATTCGTTTCATCACATCCCGCATCCGCGTCCGATGATTTCGCTCTCGACGATTGTGGCGGTGGATGCGTTCACTGTGCGCAACGGTGCCACCAATGTGATCCCCGGCAGCCATGTGTGGAGCGAGGCGCAGCGCGAGCACCTCTATTCGTTTACGGAAGGCAGTGGCGGCGCAGAGGCGGATGCGCGCCTTGAGACCAAAGCCATCAGCGTGGTGATGCCGGCCGGGGCGTGCATGGTGTTCTCCGGCACATTGGTTCATCGCGGCGGGCGCAATCTGGGTGATGCGCCGCGCTGTGCGTTCTCGAATCAATATTGCCAGCCGTGGGCGCGCCCGCAGGAAAACTTTATTCTGGGTGTGCCGCAACAGGTGGCGCGGCAGATGCCGCCGCGTTTGCAGGAACTGCTCGGCTATTCGATCCACCCGCCCTTCATCGGCCAATTGACGGCGAGCCATCCGGTGAAGGCGCTGGCACCGGATTACGTCAACCGGGTGAGCGCGCAAGCGGCGGCGGCGGGCGCGCGCTTGCCGGAGTAGGGCATACCAGCTCGCCCGAGTGGCGCATACCCGTCGGTACCAGTCGATACCAGTCCATACCGGAGTAGCCCATACAATCGCACCTTGCCTGACCGGCGCGCTGGTCGGTGCGCTGGTCGGTGCGCTGGTCGGCCCGCGCCGCAGTGCCGCCCCTTCGTCCGCTGCGCCCCCCTGCGCCGCCCCTTCCTCTTGATTTCTCCACCATGACCAAACAAGAACTCCTCGCGCAACTCGCGCTGCCGGTGATCGGCTCGCCGCTGTTCATCGCCAGCAATCCTGATCTCGTGATTGAGCAATGCAAGGCCGGCATCATTGGTGCGTTCCCGGCGCTGAACGCGCGGCCGGAGGCGGCGCTGGGCGAGTGGCTCACGCGCATCAAGAGCGAACTGGCTGCGTATCAGGCGGCGAACCCGGGCGCGAAGGTGGCACCCTTTGCGGTGAACCAGATCGTGCATCAGTCGAACAACCGGTTGGAGCACGACATCCGCGTCTGCGTGGAGCATCAGGTGCCGGTGTGGATCACGTCATTGCGGGCGCCGCCCAAAGAAATGCTCGACGCGGTGCATGCCTATGGCGGCATCGTGCTGTCGGACGTCATCAGCATCCGCCATGCGAAGAAAGCGGCTGAGGCCGGTGTCGATGGCCTGATCCTGGTGTGCAACGGCGCGGGTGGCCACGCCGGGGCGCTCTCACCATTCGCGCTGCTGGGCGAAGTGCGCGCGTGGTACGACGGCATTGTGGTGCTGGCCGGGGCTATCACCAAGGGCGAGCATGTGCTCGCCGCGCAGGCGATGGGGGCCGACTTGGCCTACATGGGCACGCGCTGGCTGGTGTGCCATGAGGCCAACACCACCGAGGCCTACAAGCAGGGCATTGTGGATGCGACGGCGGCCGATGTGATCTACACCAATCTGTTTACCGGCGTTCACGGCAATTACCTGCGCCGCTCGATTGAAAACGCCGGGCTGGACCCGGACAACCTGCCGGAGTCCGGCCCGGCGAGCATGAACTTCGGCTCCGGCGGCACCGAAGTGCGCAAGGC
>JANOYK010000330.1:0-4128 GCA_031428855.1 Burkholderiales bacterium
GCCGAGGGCCATACCTTTGGCACGCACACGTTTGACCACACCTACTGGAAAGGCGACCTGCCCGGCAACAAGGTGCGGGTGCGGCCGCAGTTTGGCGCACGGGCCGGCCAGATGCAGGAATGGGGCGAGGCCGACTACTGCGGCGAACTCAAGCGTGTCGACACCTGGTTCAAGGCGGCCACCGGCGCACCCTTGCAGCCGCTCTGGCGCGCGCCCGGTGGCCACACCTCGGCACGCACCCTGCAATGGGGCCAGGCCTGCGGCTACACCCACACTGGCTGGTCACCCGCCGGTTTTTTGGGCGACGAATTGCCCTCCGATAAATACCCCAACGACATACTGTTGCAGCGCGCCCTCGCCACGCTCAAACACGGCGACATCATGATGATGCACACCGGCATCTGGTCGCGCAAACAAGCGTTTGCACCGATGCTCGACCCGCTGCTCGCGGGCTTGAAGGCGAAGGGATTTTGCTTCGCCACGTTGCCGCGTCAGGGGTGAGCGATGGACACGCTGCGGCAATTATTTGGCAGCGCACACACGTGGCTGTTCGAGCACGTGACGCAGCCGCTGCTGCACGCGGCCGGCGGCATGCACCTGGCCGAAGACGCTTATCTTGGCACTGAACTGGCGCTGGCGGGCGCGCTGCAAATTGCCGCGCTGCTGTTGCTGCTGCGCCCGCTCGAAGCGCTCACACCGGTGGAGCCGCGCGTCGACCACCGCGCCATCCGCACCGATGTGGTCTATACGGTGCTGACCCGTTTGGGTCTGTTGCCGCTGCTGTTTTTTTTCATGCTGCTGCCGCTCGAGGGCTGGCTTGACAGTTTGCTGCACAGCATCGGCCTGATCCGCCCGACGCTGGAGTCCCTGATCCCTGCGCTGGCACAGCAGCCGCTGGCGGCGTTTTTTTGCTATCTCGTGGTGCTCGACTTGACCGGCTATTGGATTCACCGCGCGCAGCACCGCTTCGCCTGGTGGTGGGCGTTGCACGCAGTGCATCACAGCCAGCGCCAGCTCACGTTCTGGAGCGACAACCGCAACCATGTGCTCGACGACTTGATCGTGGCCCTGCTGCTGGCGCTGGTGGTGCGCCTGATTGGCGTGCCGCCGGCGCAATTCATCGTGCTGACGGTGGCCATCGCCATGATCGAGAATTTATCGCACGCCAACACGCGGCTGCACTTTGGCGCGGTGGGCGGGCGTCTCTTGGTGTCACCGCAGTTTCACCGCTGGCATCACGCCATCGGCACAGGCCACGAAGGCCCTCAACGCGGGGTCAATTTTGGCGCGTTACTCCCGCTGTGGGACATGCTGTTTCGCACCGCTGATTTCCGCAGCGGCACGCCGCCAACCGGCATTCGCGATCAGTTGGAGGGCGCGGACTACGGCGGCGGCTGGTGGGCGCAGCAGGGGCTGGGGTGCAGGCGGCTGTGGCGCGCGCTCGTGCGGCGCCCGGCACATTAAGCCCGCTCACACAACCTGATGTGCTGCGTGCAGTGCTGCCAAGTAATGTCGATTCTGAAACAGAGACTCCTCTGACAATGGCTCTGGAAGCCAGTTTCAGTCGACTACTCTGCTACGCCCCGTCCTTCGCCCCTTACTTCGCCCCGTCCTTCGCGCCTTACTTCGCGCCTTCTTTGCGGATCGGCCGCGTCGCCAGATAAATGCCGGGCAAGATCAGCGCGGCACCAGCCCAGTGAAACCCGCGGATCGGCTCGCCCAGCACCCAATAGCTCATCAGCGCGGCATACAGCGGCCCCAGATACATCACCACGCCCACCCGCGCGGCACCGAGCTCGCGCTGCATATACGAGAAGGCGAAGTAAGCGCCGAAGCCCGGAAACACGGCAGCGGCCAGCATTAAACCGAAGCCTTCCCATGACATCACCGTAGACGTGAACCAGACCGCTTCGACCAGCGTGAACGGGATCAACACCGGCACGCCAGCGAGCACGATCAGAGTGAGCCGAGCCATCGCCCTAAAGGCACTCGGCCAGACCTTGAGCAAGAGCGAGTACGCCGTCCACGCGCTGGCCGCTGCAACGATCCACGCATCACCGACGGTGAATTCGACCGCCTGGGCCGCACTCCACTGCCCCTTGAAAATCACGTGCAACACGCCGCCAAACGCCAGCGCCACGCCTGCGCCCTGCACCGGGCCCATGCGCTCCTTGAGAAACAGCGTCGAGACGAGCGCAATCAACACCGGCGACACCGAGTAAATAAGACTGATGTTGGTAGCCGGCGTGGTGCGCCCGCCGATGTAAACAAACGCGCCGCAGATCCACATGCCGAGCGCACCGAGAGTGAGGAAATGCAGCCACTCAGCCCGGATCAGCGCGCGCTTGGCATAGACCTCGCGCCAGGTGAATGCCAGCAGCAGGCCGCCCGCCATGGCCCAGCGTCCCAGCGCGAGCAGATGCGGTGCCACCACGTCAATCGCACTGCGCGCAACCAGATAGTTGATGGCCCACAGGGCCGGTGCAACAAACATCAGCCCGTAGGCGATGTGCTTGCGGTGTTCGGGGGTCACGAGCGCTTTTTCGGGATGGTAAGGCGGCAAATCAGCCAGGGATACGACTGCGCCGCATCACACGACAACAGGCAGGCCTGTATCAAGATTCAGAAAATAAAACGGGGCGCGGCGCGCCCCGTTCTGCATCAAGCAGACACGCAAAGTTAGTCGATGGTCTTGATCTCGTCAGCCAGCGTAGCGAAGATGCGGTCGATCTGCGCCTTCTCGATGATCAGCGGTGGCGAGATGGCGATGATGTCGCCGGTGGCACGCACCATCACACCCTTGGCGAAGCACTTCAGGAACAACTCGAAAGCGCGCTTGCCCGGCGCACCCGGGCGCGGCTCCAACTCGATGCCGGCCACCAGACCAATATTGCGAATGTCGATCACATGCTTCGATCCCTTCAAGGCATGCGCGGCATTCTCCATGTAGCTTTCGAGCGAGGCGGCGCGGTCAAACAATTTGTCGCGCTCGTACAGGGCCAGCGTGGCATTGGCCGCTGCACAGGCAAGCGGATGCGCCGAGTAGGTGTAGCCGTGCATGAACTCAATCGCACCCTCAGCGGTGGCACCGATGATGGTGTCGTGAATGTCCTGGCGCACCGCCACCGCACCCATCGGCACAGCAGCGTTGTTGATCGCCTTGGCCATCGTCATGAGGTCAGGCTTGACCTTGAATTTGTCGTAGGCGAATGCAGTGCCGAGCCGGCCAAAGCCGGTGATGACTTCATCAAATATGAGCAGGATGCCGTGCTGGTCACACAGCGCGCGCAGCTTTTCGAGATAGCCCTTGGGCGGCACCAGCACACCGGCTGAACCGGCCATCGGCTCAACCATGATGGCAGCGATATTGGAGGCGTCGTGCAGTGCAATCAGACGCTCGAATTCATCAGCAAACTCGGCACCGTGAGCCGGCTGGCCTTTGCTAAATGCATTGCGCGCCAGATCATGGGTGTGGCGGATGTGATCAACCCCCGGTGCCATATTGGCCGAATAGGTTTTACGGTTGCCAGGAATGCCGCCCACGCTCATGCCGCCGAAATTGACGCCGTGATAGCCGCGCTCGCGCCCGATGATGCGGGTGCGCGAGGATTCTCCGCGTGCGCGGTGATAGGCCAGCGCAATTTTCATCGCGGTGTCAGCCGATTCAGAGCCTGAGTTGGTAAAGAAAATCCGATTCAGGCCGGGCGGCGTAATGGCCGCAAGACGGTTGGCTGCTTCAAACGCCACCGGGTGGCCCATATTGAAAGTGGGCGCAAAGTCCATACGCGCCGCCTGATCCTGCACCGCGCGCACGATCTCCTCGCGGCAATGGCCGGCAGCCACACACCACAGGCCCGCCACACCATCCAGAATTTCGCGGCCATCGGGCGTCTTGTAGTACATGCCCTTGGCTTCGGCCAGCAGGCGCGGCGCTTTTTTGAATTGCTGGTTGGGGGTAAATGGCATCCAGAATGCAGCGAGGTCTTGCGCAACGTCGGTCATGTCCATGGCAGTCTCCTTAACGGTGTAGTGAACAAAGATCACGGGGGTGACAGTCACTGGGGGGAAGATCACCCGGTGAATCCTAAATGGTAGACCCGGTGCGTGCTGCCGTGTGGAGTTTTGCCG
>JANOYK010000331.1:0-11955 GCA_031428855.1 Burkholderiales bacterium
GGTCGCGCGCGCGCGTGACCCAGTCGTCCACCCAGTTGGCGTCGCCGCGCACGTAGAGCTGGAACACGCGCAGTGTGTCTGCGGCTGCGGCAGTGGCTTCGAGGCCGGGCTGACACACCGACGAGAGCATTTGCGGCACGCCAAACTGCGCTGCCGCCTGCGCCGCCGTTGCCGCGCCACCGGCGACAAACGACTCCATGCCGCCGACCGGCGCGATCATCACCGGCAGGCGCACCGGTTTGCCCATGAAGGTCGAGCGCGTATCGACGCGGCTCACGTCATTGAGCACGCGCGGGCGGAAGGCGATCGAGTCAAGGGCGTGGCGGTTGCGCCGCACCGTGGTTTCGGTCTCGGTGCCGCCGAACAGATAGGTCCAGGGGCCGGGCGCGAGATTGCGGCGCGCGGCGGCGACGATTTCTTGCAGGGCTAAAAAACGTTCAGCGGCCGGCAGCGTGGCGGAGGGGGATGCGGACGCAGAACCGGACTCGGAGCGCGATGCGGGAATGAAGGCGGCTTGGGATGCGGGCTTGGTGGAGGAGGTCATGGTGGTTGCGGGTGGGGGCGGAAAATGGTGAAGGCGGTGAATGGGTAGCGAACAAATGGCGATCAGACAAACGGGCAGCAAACAAACGAAGTGCCAAAAAAGCGGCGGGTGAGAGACTAACATTGACACGTCCCAATTACCTTGACGGAGCCACACCCAATGCAAACCCAATCAATCGATACCGGAACGCCCGAGCTGCTCGCCACGCTCGAACAAGGCGTGCTCACCTTGACCATGAACCGCCCAGAAGCGCGCAACGCTTTGTCGCGCCCGATGATCGCGGCGCTGTCGGCGCAACTCGCTGCGGCCGAGATTGATACTGCCGTCAGGTGCATCGTGCTCACGGGTGCGGGCAAGGGCTTTTGCGCCGGCGGTGATGTGAAGGGCATGGCCGCCAGCGGTGATGGCACAGTCGGCAACAACACGATTGACGAAGCGATACACCGCCAGCGCATCAATCAGCGCGCCATTGCCGGCAAGTTGTTCAAGATGCCCAAGCCGGTGATCGCCGCGCTGCCCGGCGCGGCAGCGGGTGCAGGGCTGGGCCTGGCGCTGGCGTGCGACTTGCGCATCATGGCCTCCAATGCGATTCTCACCACGGCGTTTGCGCGCGTCGGCTTTCCGGGTGACTACGGTGCCAGCTACTTCCTCACGCAACTGGTGGGCACCGCCAAGGCGCGCGAATTGTTTTTTCTGTCAGAGCGCGTCAGCGCTGACGAAGCCTTGCGCCTTGGCCTGACCAACTGGGTGTGTGCCCCGGAAGAATTGGCGGCCAAGACGCGCGCGATCGCGCAGCGCTTAAGCAGCGGCCCCACCGTCGCCTACCGCTACATGAAAGAAAACCTCAACCGCGCCTTGGGCGGCGAGGTCGATGAATGCCTCGACATGGAGGCGACGCATCAGATTCATTGCGGCCAGACTGAAGATCACCGTGAGGCAACGAAGGCGTTTGTCGCCAAGCGCGAGCCGGTGTTCAAGGGCAGGTGACTGCGCGCTTGCGGCATGCACAGACCGGCTGACGGGCGGTTTCATGAAATAGCTAATTACGTTTAATATAATGGCTAATATTAAAATGTTCATCAACCATTGAAGACGTTACCGGGGCAGTGTCATGCGAACCTTTACCGCTACTGAAGCCAAAAACAACTTCGGCGTTGTGCTTGAGTCAATCGACGCAGAAGCGGTTGAGATTGTCAAAAACGGCAAGGTGGCCGCCTATATTCTGTCGCCGCGCGAGTTTATGGCGATGGGTGCCAGCCACTCACAGATCAAGGTCAGGCAAAGCATTCAAGCCGGTGACAAAAAATCGCTTGGCTTGTTGCGCCAGTATTCCGCAGGCTTGATCGACAAACACCGGGTGATGCGTGATTTGGGCCTGACCACACAGGGACAGATACTCGATGCGCTGGGTGTGGCCGGCCTGCCGCTGCCCACCGTGCCAGCCAAACAACTCAAGCGCATGGTGGCTGACGCACTGAAGGCGATCGGTAAATGAAGTCTGTGCCGGTTCGTGTCGTCATACCCGATACCGGGGTATTGATTTCACTGGCACACGGCCAACTGCTCGATGTGCTGTTCAGCTTTTCTGATGATGTTCGTCTAACGGTAACCGACGTGGTGCAGTACGAAGCAACGCTTCGCACCGATCTGGTTGATGCAGGGCGCATCCGCGAGTTTCTGAAAAAGCATGCGGCGCGGATCACGGTCGATGCCACGGACTTTCACCAACTGCTCGAACAGGCGCGCCAAAACTCCGCGATCGTGCTGCCCAAAAATATCGGCGAAATGTCGATTTACGGCTACCTCAACGAGATCCGCCAGGATGAGCCGGGCATCCCGGTTCTGGTGCTGTTCGAGGATGAGTGGTTTCTCAAGAATCAAACCACACGCCCGCGCAATACACACCTGCTCTCGCTGGCGGCGTTTCTGAAAGCGTTGGAGCACGCCATTCCTGGTTTTTCGTTCGATGACGCGATGGATCGTATCCGGCATACACGCCCCGGCGTGAACCCGGTTGAAAGCGATATGCCGGCGGCCAGCGGCACGGCGTGGAAGTCTCGCCTGCGTAAACGCTGAAGGCAAGACCGCTAAAACCCTTGGTGGGTAATACTCTCTGCATCTATGCCTCTAAAACCCTTGGTGGGTGCGCCTCGCGGAATATATGCCTCTACAACCCTTGGTGGGTGCGCCTCGCGGCATCTATGCCTCTACAACCCTTGGTGTGGGCGAGTTCTGGCGTGATGGCCTGTGCAACTTGCCAACCCGACGCCCTCAAGCCTCATCGCACGACGCCCCATCATGCTGTGACGCAAAGTACAGCACCTGACGCGCCAGCGTGGCAGGCAAACTGTTTTGAATCGTGTGATGGCGTGATGGCACATGCACGATCTTGAGATTGCGGATGCCTTCGCGCAGGGTTTGTTCTTGGGTTTGAATCGTCACCGGCGCGTGCTTCGGGTACAGCCCGAGCGTCGGCGTGGTGATGCGATGCAGATAAGGCCGGGCATCGACCACTGAGGCAATGCGTGACATGCGGATCAGCACGTCCACGCTCGACTTGCCCATCTCGTCGGCATACCAGGCGAGCAGGCCGGGGTCGGTACCGTCGGGGAAGCGCGTGGCTGCGTTCGCCGCGTCGGCCCAGGCGCGTGAGCCCATGGTGCGCAGGGCGTCTTGCCAGGTCGGGTGGCCGAAGGCGAAAGCTTTTTGCGTGTCTTGATTGATGATGACCGGTGCGGCGACCAGGCTTAAGGTGCGCAGCTGGTCCGGGTGTTCGGCTGCCAGCACCATGCCGAGGATGCCGCCGAGCGATTCACCGCAGTAATGCACCGGCGCGCCGCCGAGCGCATCGATGATGGCGAGCAGGTCGCTGATGTAGTGGGCCGGGGTGATGTCCGTGTCCAGATTGGCCGGCCTGCCGGATTTGCCCAGGCCGCGCAGGTCGGGCCGCACCACGCGGAAAAAACGCGCGAGGTAGGGCACCCACTGATACCAGAACTGGCTGGAGCGGCCATAGCCGTGCTGCAGGATCAGATAGGGCGCGTTGCGCCAGGGGTCGGTGAAGTCGTCGAGGTGGTAATGCAGCGCGGGCTGGCCGGCGCGTTCGAGCATGGGCATGACTGTTCCTTGCGTGGGTGGTGCGGGTTGGATTTGCCGTGCAGCTCAATCGGCCTTGATGTTGCCGGCCTGAATCACTTTGGTCCACTTCTCCAGTTCGGCTTGCATGATGCCGGCGAGCTGCTCGGGCGAGGTGCCGATCGCGTCCACCCCCATGCCAGCGAAGCGGGTACGCACGTCAGTCATCTGCGTCACCGCCATGATGTCTTTCGACAATTTGGCCAGCACGTCGCGCGGCAAGTTGGCCGGGGCGAGGAAGGCATACCAGGTGCCCGCTTCAAACCCCGGATAGCCCGATTCGGCAACGGTGGGAATCTCCGGCGCAATCGCCGAGCGCGCCGCACCGGTGACGGCGAGCGCGCGCAGCTTGCCGCTCTTGACATGCGGCAGCGCCGACACCGGGTTGTTGAACATCAACTGCCCCTGCCCGGCCAACAAATCATTGGTAGCGGGTGCTGCGCCCTTGTACGGCACGTGCAAAAAGTCGATGCCAGCCACGCTGCGAAACAACTCCGCCGTCAAGTGGGTCGGCGTGCCGTTGCCGGCCGACACCAGCGCGAGCCTGCCGGGCTGCGCCTTGGCGAGCGCTACCAACTCTTTGAGCGTGGTGGCCGGCACCGAGGGATGCGCGACCAGCACCAGCGCGTAGTTGGCCACTTGCGAGACCGGCGTGAAATCCCTGATCGGGTGATACGGCAGCTTGTCGTAGAGCGCGTTGTTGATGACGTGGCTGCTCGCGATCAGCAAAATGGTATGGCCGTCGGGCGCGGCTTTGGCGGTGAGTTCGGAGCCGATGTTGCCGGCCGCGCCGGCGCGGTTCTCTACGATCACCGGCTGGTGCCATAGCGTGCCGAGTTTGTCGGCATAGATGCGCCCCATCACGTCGGCCGGGCCGCCCGGCGGAAAGGGCACGATCAGCCGCACCTGTTTGGAGGGAAAGGTCTGCGCTTGCGCGAGGCTTGCTGCGGCGAGACAGCTCAGCCCGAGGGCAGCGGCCAGTGCGAGCGTAGCGGTCAGTTTGAGAGCTGCGCGCGGTGCGGCGATTCGGCTGCCTGCGCGGGTGATGCGGTGTGCAATAGGCATGGTAGGTGGCATGGTAGTTCTCGGTTCTCGGCGGGAAATAGTGTGACCAGCTGGCGCATTCTACAGAGCGCGCATTGCGGCACCCGCACCAATACGGTCATGCGTGGCCACGCCGAGGGGGCATGGGCCGGCCTGCGCGGCCAAATGTTGCGATGGTAAAGTCAGCGCACGCGCAGGCGATTAAACGCAGGGGATCACAACGCGCAGGGGCTCACGCAGGGGCTTACAACAAGGTTTCAAGCAAAAACACACGATCGATGGGGCACGCAGTTGCGCACTCATCCGATCACATGATGCAAAGGAATGTCACGTGGACGAACCGGTCAAACTCGCCGCCAACGGCAGCGAGCGATTTCCCGAAGGGCTGCTGTTGCAGCGCGCAGGCGGCGTGCTCACTATCACCATTGACCGCCCGGATGACCTGAACCGCCTGATGCCTGAGGTGCTCAAGCGCCTGAGTCTGATTGCCGACGCGCTGCGCGAGGATGGCGATACGCAGGTGCTGGTCATCACCGGCGCAGGCGATGCGCATTTTTCGATGGGCATGATGAATCCGGTGATCCGCGCCAGTTACAGCAAGGAGCAGATCATCCGTTTGGTGATGATGGCGAACCGCACCTTCGATGCGATTGAAGCGCTGCCGCAAATCGTGATCGCCGCGATCAATGGCAAGGTGCTGGCGGGGGCCGTCGAGCTGTGTCTGGCCTGCGATATCCGCTATGCCGCCGCGCACGCCACGCTGTGCATGCCCGAAGCGCAGTGGGGCGGTTTTCCCGGTGCGGGCGGGCCGGTGCGTCTGCCGGCGCTGCTGGGGCGGGCGCGCGCGCTCGAATTGATCTGCACCGCGCGCGAGATCGATGCCGCCGCGATGCGTGACTACGGTCTGGTGCAGGAGGTCTACGCGCCGGCAGTGTTTCGCGACACCGTCGCCGCCACCGCAGCGCGCATCGCTGCCAACGGCCCGCTCGCCACGCGCGGGGCCAAGCGCATCGTCGATACGCGCCTCGCGCCCGGCTTCAAGCCCGCGCGCGACATGGCCGACACCTTGCGCCGTCATCTCGAATGGACCCACGATGTCGACGAAGGCATGGCCGCGCATCGCGAAAACCGCCAGGCCAGATTCACCGGCCGCTAAGCGAAAGGACTCTCCATGCAAGCTTCCCTGATGATGACTCGTCTGCGTCAAGTCAGTGTCGCGCGCGCGCTGTGGGCCATCGCGCTCGTGCCGCCGCTCGCGTCACTTGCGGGCCCGGTGTTGGCCCAGGCCTGGCCGTCCAAGCCGGTGCGCATGGTGGTGCCGTTTGCCGCTGGCGGGGCGACCGATACGGTGGCGCGCCAGCTCGGTGCGCGCCTGCAAGAATTGTCCGGCCAATCGTTCATCGTCGAGAACCGCACCGGGGCCAACGGCAATATCGGTTCCGACTTTGTCGCCAAGGCACCGGCTGATGGTTACACCCTGCTGGTCAGCGATCTGGGCACCTTCACCAGCGGTGCAGCGGTCAATCCCCATCTGCCGTTCGACCCGGCCACCGACTTCACGCCCATCACCATGCTGGTCGGCTCGCCCTATGGCTTGGCCGTCACGCCCTCACTGCCGGTGAGCAATGTGAAGGAGTTGCTCGCCTATGCCCGCGCCAACGCCGGCACATTCAATTACGCCATGCTCGGTAATGGCAGCGCCTCGCATCTGGCGGGGATCGAACTGGGCGCGCGCGCCAATGTGCCGTTCACCTTCATTCCCTACAAGGGCGGCGCGCCAGCGCTGACCGATGTGGCGGCGGGCCAGGCGCAGGCATTGAGCATCGCGATGCTCTCGACCTACCCATTCGTGCGCGGCGGCAAACTCAAACTGGTGGGCGTGATGAGCCGTGAGCGCTTGAGCTTTTTGCCCGATGTGCCGACGGTGGCCGAATCGGGCTTCCCCGGTTTTGCCGCCGGTCAGTGGCAGGCGCTTTACGGCCCCAAGGGTTTGTCGCGCGAGATCGCCGGGAAATTGCGGGTTGAGACGACGCGCTTTTTGAACTCGCCTGAAATGAAAAAGCGCTTTGCCGAGCAGGGCGGCGAAGTGGCTACCGGCACGCCGGAGGAACTGGCGCGCTTTGTGGCTGATGAAAAAGCCAAGTTCGTGCGGCTGGTGAAAGAACACAACATCAAGGTGGATTGATTGCAGCGCGGGAGGGGCGCCGCCCTAAGAGCCGCACCAGGAGCCAGTTTGCGCGCCGCGATGAGCGTTGGGCGTTGAATCGATGGCGATCCATCTGATCCTCGCGCTCAACCTGCTGGTCTTCATTGCCATCAGCGCCGCACGCGTGATGTTTTCGCTCTATGGGCTGCACCTCGGTGCCAATGCGGCTGGCGTCGGCGCCATTCTCGCCACGCTTTACCTGTTTCCGCTGCTGCTGTCGTGGCCGATTGGCGTGCTCAGCGACCGTGTTGGCGGGCGCTGGCTGCTGCTTGGCGGCGTCGCCAGCGGGGTCTGCGGCATGCTCGCGCCCTATTTTTGGCCGGTACTCACGGCGCTGTATGTCGCGGCCCTGCTGCTCGGGCTGACTATGGCGCTGATTACGGTGATCGGCCAAAACCTGATCGGCGTCTTGAGCACCTCTGAGCAGCGCATCCGCAATTTCAACAACTACAGCCTGACCGGCTCGATCTCGATGCTGCTCGGCCCGCTGATGTGCGGCTTTGCGATCGATCACGCCGGGTATGCGCGCACCTCGCTGACGATTGCGCTGCTGTTGCTGCTCGGTCTGGTCCTGCTCGCCGTATTGGGCCAGGTGTTGCCGCGCGGCACGCGCCAGTCCGCAGCGGGCGGCAAGCTGTTGGACACCCTGAAAAATCCGCTGATCCGCAAGATGCTGATCGTCAGCAGCATTGCGCAACTGGGCAACGACTTGTTCCAGTCGTTCCTGCCGATTTACGCCCACGGCATTTCCCTTTCGGCGTCGGTGATCGGCGGTCTGCTCGCGGCGCTGGCGCTCGGTTCGCTCACGGTGCGGCTCGCGATGCTGCCCTTGATCGCGCGCGCCGGCGAGCGGCGTCTGCTGACCATCGCGTTCTACACCAGCGCTGCCGTCTTTCTGCTGGTGCCACTGGTGCGCGATGCCGCCGCGCTGGCGCTGCTCGCCTTTGTGTTCGGCCTGTGTCTGGGTTGCACCCAGACCTTGATGCTGCTGATGATGTTCAGCGGTGCCGAACCAGGTCGTGCCGGTGAGACCGTCGGCCTGCGCCTCACCGTCAACAACATCTCGCGCATTTTCGGCCCCGCCTTGTTTGGCGTGATCGGCGCGCTGGCCGGCTTGCTCGCGGTGTTCTGGATCAACGGTGTGTTGATGGCTTCGATGGGGCGCTGGACTTCTTCGGGTAAAGAGCGGACACCGGGGAAGCCGTGATGGCAATGAGGTGATTGCAATGCGCGCCGGCAGCGCGGGGTGGTGGTGGAGGTGCTTCGCTACTCCATCATCGGCGCGTCGCTGCGCCGTCACCGATACGCGGCTGCGCCGTCACTGGCGCGACTCTTCAGACCGCTCAGGTCACGCTCTTGGCCACATCCACGCCAACCGTTGCACCTGCTGCACACACCGCCGCCCAGGTGTCATCCGGCACCGGTATGCCGTCACGCTCGCGCTGCGCGCGCATGCGCGCTTCGGGCTCTCCCGGAATCATCACTTCATCAAAGCCCGGCGCGGGCGGCACGCCCTTGATGCGGCCCAGCGTGGTGGCAAGGGCGCGCGCGTAGTCGGCCTTGGGGCGGAACACGGCGGCATCCATCGCAAAAATGAAAATACCGCTGCGCTGGGTGACGGCGGGGAAGGCGTCTGACCCCGTGAGCGGGCCGCTTAGCAACTCGGCAATCACTGCGAGCGCATAGCCCTTGTGTGCGCCGAACGGCAGCAAGAAGCCGCCGTCGAAAAAATCTTGCGGGTTGGTCGTGGCATTGCCGTGTTTGTCGAGAATCGAATCGGGCGGCAGCTGCTCGTGCTTGGCCTTGGCGACCTTGACTTTGCCCGCTGCAATCGCCGACGTGGCGATATCGAGCGTGACCGGCGCGCCCGCGGGGTTGGGCAGCGAGAACGCCACCGGGTTGGTGCCGAGCACGGCGGCTGCGCCGCCATAGGGTGCGGTCATCGGCCGGTCTACCGTGCCGATCGCCATGAACATCACCACGTCCTGCTCTGCCGCGCGGTCGGTGAAGGCCGCCAGCCGGCCAGTGTGCGCGGCCTGCACGACGGAGACGGCAGCAACGCGCTCGCGCTTGGCTTTGGCGATGGCGAGATCAACCGCGTACAGCCCGGTGACTTGACCGAGCGCCCAGTTGCCGGAGACGAGCGCAGTGACCGCAGTCTCTTCCAATATCTGTGGACGCGCAGCCGGCACGATCTCGCCGTCGACAATGCTTTTCAAATATTCGGGAATACGCAAGATGCCGTGCGAATCGTGTCCGGCGAGGTGGTTGTCGATCAGCACATCGGCGACTTGCGCGGCCAAATCATCCGGCGCACCAGCGGCGCGGAAGATGGAGACGGTGGCACCCAGCAGGGCGGCTTTGGTGAAGGTGGGCATGGTGTGCGGCTTTCTTTGTTGATGCGTGGGTGAATGTTGTTAAGATTTTAGGAGCAATGCTTGTTCCCCCAGTTAACAGCGCCACCTGATGGCGTCAGTTAACCGAGCCAGCTCATCGCATTACTTAAGGGCCACCTCACCGTGTCACCCGAAAGCTTTACCTCACACCGAACCGGAGTCAGCATGAAAAAATTGTCGTTTGGGTTGGCAGGCACTTTGTTGCTGGCAGCAGCAGTGGCGGCAGGCGCAGCGCATGCGCAAAGCGCGTTCCCATCCAAGCCGGTCAATCTGGTAGTGCCGTTCCCGCCCGGCGGCGCGGCCGATCAACCCGCGCGCCTGCTTGCGCAAGCGCTCTCGCATGTGTGGAAGCAGCCTGCCGTCGTCATCACGCGCGCTGGCGCGGGCGGGGCCATCGGCATGGCGCAAGTGGCTGCCGCACCGCCCGACGGCCACACCATCATCGCCACCAACCCGGCGCTATTGATCCTGCCTGAAGCCGACAAGCTGTTCGGCCGCGCCACCACCATAGACCGTGCCAGCTTTGTGCCGATAGCACTGATGGTCGCCGACCCGCTCATCATCGTGGTCAAGGGCGATGCGCCGTGGAAGACTTATCAGGACTTGATCGCCGATGCGCGCGCTAACCCCGACAAATTCACCTACGGCTCGTCCGGTGCTTACAGCGCCGCCCACTTGCCGATTGAAATGCTCGCGTACGCGGCGGGCGTCAAGCTGCGTCACATCTCGTATGCGGGCGGCGGCCCGGCCATTCTCGCAACACTTGGCGGGCATGTCGCCATCACCACCAGCTCGCCGTCGGCGGTGGCACCGCACATCAAGTCGGGCGCGTTGCGCCCGCTTGTCACCACCGGCGCAAAACGCATCGCCGCGTTTCCCGATCTGCCCACCGCGCTGGAGCTGGGCTACAAGGACACTGAGTTCTACATCTGGATCGGCCTGTTCGCGCCCGCCAAAACCCCGGCTGATGTGGTGCAAAGCATGCGCGCCGGCATTGGCCGCGCGGTGCATCACGAGAGCGGCTTCATCCAGAGCATGAACAAGATCGGCGCGCCGGTCGATTACCGCGATGGCCCGGCCTTCGACGAGTTTCTCAACAAGGATGCCGAGCGCATCAAGGCGACAGTGCAGCGGATCGGCAAGGTTGATTGATTGTTGGGCGGGCACAGTCACAGGCACTAACGGGCACAAGCACAGGCGGCATGGGCACAAACGGGACAGCAGCGGGACAGCAGCGGGACAGCAGCGGGACAGCAGCGGGACAGCAGCGGGACAGCAGCCACGCCGCAAACTTTAACGATGCTATAACCCACGCGCTGTTCTGTTTCTATTACATCTTCGTTTTTTCATTCAGGAATTGCCATGACCATCTCCATGTATCAAGCCAGCGTGCCGCGTTTCGCCAACATGCTCGGCAACCTCTTCGCCATCCTCGACAAGGCGCAAGCCCATGCAGATGCCAAAAAACTCGACGTGACTGTGCTGACCAGCAGCCGCCTGTTTCCCGACATGTTTCCGCTGAGCCGGCAAGTGCAGATCGCCTGCGACACCGCCGAAGGCGTGATGGCGCGTCTGGCCGGGGTGGCGATTCCTTCTCACGACGATAGCGAGAAGACGCTGGCGCAATTGAAGGCGCGCATTGCTGGCGCGATAGCGTTCGTGCAGACCATGACGCCCGCACAGATCGACGGCACCGAAGACAAGGCGATTGTCACCAAGCGCGGCGACAAAGAGACGCATTACACCGGCATGCAGTTTCTGCTTGGCCACGCCGTGCCGAATGTGTATTTCCACATCACCACCGCCTACAACATCCTGCGCCACAACGGCGTTGAGATTGGCAAGCGCGATTATTTGGGCAAGCCGTAGGCGCAGTCATTCAGGTTCGCTCGATCGAACGTGAATGACTGAAACCGTTGGTGGGTGCGAGTTGCAGCCATTCATGCGCCGTAAACCCGCTCCCAGAGCGGCTCTTAGGCCGTCACTCCCACAAACAACTTGTCATACGCCGCCAGCAGCGTCTGGTGCATCGCACTGCCTTCCATGTCCGCGCCGAGCGTCATCAAGCCAAAGAAGCGCTCACTGCGGTCGAGCTGGGCTTCGGCCTGGCGCAGGGTTTCGGCGCCGTAAAGCAGCGCGAGCGAGCGGCGGTAATCGTCGATGCCGTCGAGGTCCATCAGGCTCTCGATGCAGCGGTACACCAGCCGGCGCTCTGGTTTGATGTGGGCGAATTGGCGCAGCCAGTCGCAGCCCTCGCGCGTGGCTTCGCCGTCGCCTATTGCGAGGGCGAGCAGGGTTTTGAGTTCGCCGATGCGCAGTTCTTTCCACACTGTGCCAAGCGGAATCGCGAGACCCAGTATTTCCCATAAGGGGCGCTCGTCATTCAGATTCGAGGTTTGCAGCTCGGCCAGCAGCGCGGCGCATTCTTCTTCGGTCAAGTCGTGCAGTCGCACCAATTCAGGCCGCAGGCGGTTGCCGACGCTGTTGTTCTCCCATTCCAGGTCTTCGACCGGGTAAATCTCCGACATGCCCGGCACCAGGATGCGGCAACTGTAGGCACCTTGCTCGGTGAAGTCGGCGACATACATCTCGTGGCCTTCTTGTTTGATGCAATTGCACAGCCAGGCGTA
>JANOYK010000332.1:0-4401 GCA_031428855.1 Burkholderiales bacterium
TTGCAGCGCGCCATAGCTGATGCGGCGCTGGTCCTGAACCAGTGCGATGCGCGCCGGATAGGCCAGCGCGCGCTCGCGTACCGCCGTGTCGACCGTCAGTTCGGCGGCGGCCAGCGCGAGGGGAGACTTTGCGGCTTGGGCTTGCGGGGATGAAGTCATGGGTTCATGGGTATAGGTGCTTGACAGGCGCGGCCTGCCCTCAGTTCAGCCTGGTATTGATGAAATGATGATGTGGATTTCGGTGAAGGTATGATGCGCAAGATGGTGACCGGCGTGATGCCGTGATGCCCGTGATGCCCGTGATGCAATGGATGAGCATAATCCATCGAACAACTTGGAGTTGGCACAGAGGTTTTTGCTGCGAGGCCGTCTCGTACCGGGGCCCGGTGCGACCCTTGCCCTGACCTTTCCCCGTCCCCTTCCCCGCCCCTGTCCCGCCCTTTGCCCCGGTTGATGAAAGCGACCCCATGACAATCTTCAGACGCGATCTGCTCGGCGCATCCATCGTCAGCCTGTCACTCCCGCTCGCGCGGCCCGCCGCTGCGCAGGCGGATTACCCGTCCAAACCAATCCGCTTCATCGTCGCCTTCAGCGCAGGCACGGCTTCGGACACGGTCGGGCGGGCAATCGCCGACGAACTGTCCAGGCTGATCGGGGTCAGCGTGGTGATCGACAACCGCGAGGGCGCCGGCGGCAACCTGGGGCACGCGGCTGCGGCGAAAGCCGCGCCCGACGGCTACACGCTGCTGATGGGCACCGCCTTGCTGGCGCTGACCGCGCACAGTACCGCACCGCCGCTGTACGACCCGATCAAGGACTTCGTGCCGATCCTGCGCGTGGGGCAGATCCCGGCAATGGTCGTCGCAGCAAGCACGGCGCCGTTCAAGACCTGGCCGGAACTGGTGGCGTACGCGAAGTCCAAGGGGGGCGCCAGCACCTACGCCACTTCCGGCAAAGGCGGGTCGTCGCACCTGCTGGCCGTGATGCTGGCGCGCGAGTTCGGGTTCGACGCGCAGGACGTGGCGTACAAGATCACCAGCCAGGCGATTACCGACACGGCAAGCGGCGTGGTGGATTACTTCGTCGCCAACCTGCCGCCAGCGCGCGGGCTGCTGCAATCGGGCCAGTTGCGCGCCCTGGCGGTCGGATCAAAACGCCGGCTCGCCGATTACCCGGGCGTGCCGACCTTCGCCGAATTGACCGGCAAGCCGGACTTCGAGATCGCGCTGTGGTACGGCCTGTTCGCCCCGGCCGGCACGCCTACCGCCATCGTGTCGCGCCTGGCCCGCGACATCGCCAAGGCTGCGGATGCGCCGGCGGTGCGCGCGCGCCTCGACGCTGCCGGTGGTGCGCTGTCGATCGGCAGTGCGACCGAACTGGCACTGCAGCTTCGTGCCGACAACACGCGCTATCGCGCACTGCTCAGTGAACTGGGCCTGTTGCCGGGCGCCAACCGGCCATGACAGCGATCACCGGGAACCTGCATTCGTGGTCGCTGCGCTGCGCTGCGACCCGATCCACTTCGGCCCGATCCACTTCGACCAAGGGGGCTTCATGAAAGCAAGACGCCAATCGACTCTGTGGGTTGGCGCGTTGGCCTTGTCGCTGGCCTTCGCGCCCGCCCGTGCCCAATCGGACTACCCGACGGACTACCCGAGGCGGCCGCTGCGCCTGATCGTGTCATTCTCGGCCGGCTCCGCCGCCGATACGGTGGGGCGGGCGATCGGCGACGAGCTGGCCAAGCGCCTCGGGGTGCCGGTGGTGATCGAGAATCGCGAGGGCGCGGGCGGCAACCTGGGCAATGCCGCCGTCGCCAAGGCGGTTGCGGATGGCTATACGCTGCTGCTGGGCACCAGCCTGATGACGATGTCGGTTCACACCACCGCGCCACCGCCCTACGACGTGGTGAAGGACTTCGTGCCAATCGCGCGCGTTGGGGTGATCCCGCTGGTCGCGGTGGCGGCCGCCAATGCGCCCTTCAAGACCTGGGCAGAGTTGATTGTTTATTCGAGGGCGAATCCGGGAAAGATCAACTACGCGACCTCGGGCAAGGGCAGTTCATCGCATGTGTATACCGAGATGCTCAAGCGCGAATTCGGCTTTGACGCAGTGGACGTGCCGTACAAGAACGTCGGCATGGCGGTCACCGACACGGCGACCGGGATCAACCACTTCTTCCTGGCCAACCTGCCGCCGACCCGCGCCCTGATCCAGGCCGGCCAGCTGCGTGCGCTTGCGGTCGGCGCGCGGCAACGGCTGGCCGCCTTTCCCGACGTGCCGACCTTCGCCGAGTTGACCGGCCGGCCAGACCTGGAAATGGCGCTGTGGTACGGTTTCTTTGCGCCCGCCACGACGCCGCCCGCGATTGTGGCGCGCTTGAACGCAGAACTCCTCAAGGCTGCCGATACGCCATCGGTGCGGGCCCGGCTCGACATCAACGGCGGTGTGCTGTCCCTGGGAAGTGCCGCGGAACTCGCGACGCTGGTGCGCGCGGACAACCTGCGCTTCAGGAACCTGATGCGGGAGCTGGGCCTCGTGCCCGCTGCGAATTAGGGCTGCCGGTGTGCCACCTGTGGCATGCCGCGGCATTGGTGCAGTAAAAAATTGGAATCAGCGGGTGTCTGGAGAGGCGCTGTGGGAGCGGGTTTACGTGGCATGAATGGCTGCAAGACGCACCCACCAACGGTTTCCGAGGCATGCCAGATTAAAAAATAGTACATCGGCCCAGTGGGAGACGCTTGCAGGGAATGATGAATGCGACGGCTTGGTCCAGCTTGGTCCGGCTTGGACCTGCACCGCACGCGCATGCTTGGTTAGACTAGCGGTTCACCAGGAGGAGACCACACCATGAAACGCTCGACGTTCTTCGCAGCCATCCTCGCCGCTCTCGCAATCCCGTTCGCTGCCTGCGCGCAAGCCCAAACCGACTGGCCGCAAAAGCCGGTCACCATGGTGGTGCCGTATCCGCCGGGCGGCGTGAACGATGCAGTGGCGCGCATCTACGCCAACAAGCTTGCCATCGAATTTGGCAAACCGGTGTTGATTGACAACCGCGCCGGCGCCGGCACCACGGTCGCCTCCAACTACGTCGCCAAGGCAGCGCCTGACGGCTACACCATTTACGCGGGCGGCACCTCGCTGGTGATCAACCCGACGCTGACCGGCGCCGTGCAATACGACCCCAACAAGAGTTTCGATCTGGTGTCGCTGATGTCGTTCACGCCCTTCATCCTGCACGTCAACGCCGCGTTCCCGGCCAAAAACATGGCTGAGCTGATCGCCCACGTCAAGGCCAACCCCGGCAAATTCAATATCGCGAGCTCCGGCATCGGCGCCACCAATCACCTGATTGCCGAAATGCTCAAGCAAGAGGCCGGCCTCGACATGACGCACGTGCCCTACAAGGGCGGCGCGCAAGCCGGCCAGGACGTGGCCGGCGGCCAGGCGCAGATGATGTTCTCGGCCTCGCTTGAGGCAAGGCCGATCCTGGCAACCGGCAAGACGCGCGGCATCGCCATCACCAGCGCCGCGCGTTCGCCCGCCTTCGCCGAGATTCCAACGGTGGCTGAGGCAACCGGGATGAAGGACTTCGTAGTGACCTTCTGGCAGGGTATGGTGGTGCCGGCCGGCACGCCCCGGGCCATCATCGATAAGCTCGAGAAGGCGATTGCCAAAGTCGCCGCCGACCCCGACATGATCGAACGCTTCAAGCCGCAGGGCGTGGAAATCCGCGCCTCGACGCAGGCCGAGTTCAAGGACTTCATGGGCAAGGAAGAGGTGCGCTGGGTGCGGCTGATCAAGGAACGGAATATCAAGCCGGAGTAGTTTCTCCCCGTGCCAAGCCGTTTCGGGGGAGCGCCGGTGGCGACGTTACCGCCTGTCCGGCCATGAGCTTAAAGGACAAAAATAGCGGTAATCGGCGTAAGAACCGGGCGTCTCGGGCAGGTTATATTTCATAACACATTGATTTTTAGTTATTTTCTAAAGAACTTAATTAGGCGAATGTCCTTTATGACGAGCTGATTTGTCCGATAGAACAGGCGTTTTGAAATGACTCAGGGAGATTCGAAGGGTTGAAATTACCCTAAATCCTTTGGCTCAAAAAACGTCCTAATGAGCCAGCAATCTACAAAAAGCCCACCGAGCGGCGCAACAGCGGCGGCTCTTTCAAGCTCAACACGACATAGACATCCATCGGGCAATCGCCGCGCAGCCCGGCCTTGCGGATCGGATCAGCCAAGCCAATGCGCCGGTACAGTTCTACAGTTCCATGGTGCGCGCATTGGCACGTTCCATTTTGGGCAGGAACTGCGGTGCATCCTTTTGTTCGATCAGCACGCAATCGATGCCGCGCTTGGCCAGGTCGATGGCCAGGGTGAGGCCGACCGGGCCGCCACCAAC
>JANOYK010000333.1:0-2574 GCA_031428855.1 Burkholderiales bacterium
CTGGTTGAGCAGGTCAGCGAAGGCCATTGCCAGTTTCACCTTGTCGCCATAGTGCTGGTCGGAGAGGGTGTCGATGATGGTCATCGGCCCGGGCAGGGTGATCTTCAATTTCTTTTTGGTGTGGGCGCGCGCGAACTGCACTTCGGTCTGGTGGACGCGGCCCTTGAGGCGCAGCGGGCCGGTGACGACCGGCACCATCGCGTCGTAGCGGTTATTGCGGATGCCCATCTTGACTTTGTGATCGAAGTCGATGCCTTCGACTTGCTCAAGGAAACCATGCACAAAATGCTGACGCGACTGCTCGCCGTCGGTGACGACATCAATCCCTGCATCTTCCTGCGCCTTGAGCCAGAGCAGCGTGGCATCACGCTTGGCGGTGGCGAGATCGTCGCCGGCGAGTTGCCACTGCGGCCACAGCTTGCCCGGCTCGGCGAGCCAGAATGGTTTGGGCAAGCTGCCGGCCAGGGTGGGTTCAAACATGGAGATTCCTTTGATGAGAGAGTGAGAGTTGGGTGTGGCGCTGGGTGTGGCGCTGGGTGTGGCGTTGGGTGTGGCGCTGGGCGCTCAGCTTTTGATGCGCACAATCCGCACCACCTCGTTTACCCGGCGCAAGCGCCGCAGCACACGCGCCAGATGCGGGCGGTCTGCCACCTGAATCGAGAACGTCATTGTCGCGTAGTTGCCCGATTCGTCATCTTCGGTGTGAACATTGGTGATGTTGGTGTCAGCCGAGGTCAGCGCCGCCGCCACTTTGGCGAGGATGCCGCGGCCGTTGCTGACAATGATGCGGATGCCGACGGTGAAAAAACGGTCCGGCTCGGCATCCCACTCGACATCCACCCAGTCGTGATGGTCTTTGCGGCGCGACTTGGCCAGAGTTTTGCAATCGTGGGTATGGATCGTCAGGCCCTGCCCTTTGGTGATGAGGCCGATGATCGGGTCGCCCGGAATCGGCTGGCAGCAGTGCGCCAGTTGCACCGCCGTGCCGTCGGCACCGCGGATCTGCACCGGTGCCGCGCGCACGTCGCGGCGGCGTTCGGCACTGGAATCATCCGCTGTCCCGGATGTGCCGGGTGTCCCTGTGGTGCCTGCGGTACCAGCACCGCCGGCGCTGCCATGCCCCCCCGGCATGCCGGTCTGAAACCGCCGCGCGACCACGGCAGCCAGGCTCTTGCCCAGGCCAATGTCGGCAAACAGGTCATTGCGCGATTTGGCGCCAACATCCCGCAGCAATTTTTCCCAGCGCGCCGAATCGAGCTCGATGTCGTTGATGCCGAGCGCGCGCAAGGCCTGGCCAAGCAGGCGCTCGCCGAGCGCGGCTGACTCTTCAAACTTCATCGTCTTCAGATAGTGGCGAATGTGTGCGCGCGCCTTGCCGGTGCGCACAAAGCCGAGCCAGCCAGGATTGGGCTGCGAGCCTTTCGAGGTGATGATCTCGACCAGATCGCCGTTCTTCAACTCGGTGCGCAGCGGCATCGGCTCGTTGTTGACCTTGCAGCCGACACAGGCGTCGCCGACGCCGGTATGCACGGTGTACGCAAAATCCACCGCCGTCGCGCCGCGCGGCAGCGACATGATGCGGCCCTTGGGCGTGAACACGTAGACCTCGTCGGGAAACAAATCGACCTTGACGTGCTCCAGAAACTCGGCCGGATCGCCCGATGAGTTCTGGATGTCAAGCAGCGACTGCAGCCACTTGTGAGTCTTTTTCTGCACGTCCGAGATGGCGTCGTCACCGGTCTTGTAAAGCCAGTGCGCCGCCACCCCGGCTTCGGCGACGCGGTGCATGTCGGCGGTGCGGATTTGCAGTTCGACCGGGGTGCCGAACGGGCCGATCAGCGTGGTGTGCAGCGACTGGTAGCCGTTCACTTTCGGAATGGCGATGTAATCCTTGAACTTGCCCGGCACCGGTTTGTAGAGCGCGTGCAGCACGCCGAGGGTGTGATAGGCGGTCGGCAGGTCTTTGACCACCACGCGAAAACCATACACATCGAGCACTTGCGCAAAGGTCAGTTTTTTCTCGACCATCTTGCGGTAGATGCCGTACACGTGCTTCTCGCGGCCATAGACCTGGGCCGCAATGCCGGCCTCGGGCAAGGTGCGCTGGATCGCTTCCAGAATTTTGCTGACGCCCTCGCGGCGGTTGCCGCGCGCCAGCTTGATCGCGCGCGAGATGACAGCAAAGCGGTGCGGATAGAGATTGGCAAAACTCAAATCCTGCAGCTCGCGGTAGACCTGATTGAGGCCTAAGCGGTGCGCGATCGGCGCGTAGATGTCGAGCGTCTCGCGCGCGATGCGGCGGCGCTTGGCGGTGCGCAGCGAGCCGATGGTGCGCATGTTGTGCAGGCGGTCGGCGAGCTTGACCAGAATCACGCGGACATCGCGCGCCATCGCCAGCAGCATCTTGCGAAAGTTCTCGGCCTGCGCGTTTTCCTGGCTTTCAAACTCGATCTTGTCGAGCTTGGACAATCCGTCGACCAGTTCCCCTACCGGCGCGCCAAACTGTGCCGCCACATCGCGGATGGTGATGCCGGTGTCTTCGACCACATCGTGCAGCAACGCGGCCATCAGGGC
>JANOYK010000334.1:0-3764 GCA_031428855.1 Burkholderiales bacterium
GATCGAGCCGTTGTTGATGATGCGGCCGCCGCGCGGGGTCTGCGCCTTCATCGTCTTGAACGCTTCCTGGATGCACAGGAACATGCCGGTGAGGTTGATGTCGACCACGTTCTTCCATTGTTCGAGCGTGAGGTCTTCGAGCGGAATGCCGGGGGCGTTGACGCCGGCGTTGTTGAACAGCACGTCGACGCGGCCGAAGGCTTTCACGGTCGCGGCGAACAGCGCCTGCACCGAGGCTTGATCGGCGACATTGGTGGGCACGGCCAGCGCATTGGCGGCGGGTGCGCCGGCGGCCACGGCAGCGGCGATCACGTCGTTCAACGGCTGCTCGCGGCGGCCCGCCAGCGCGACCTTGTAACCGTCTTTAAGAAATGCGAGCGCAGTGGCTTTGCCGACGCCTGATCCGGCCCCGGTGATGATGGCGATTTTTTGGGTGGAACGCATGTGGCCTCCTGTGAATGAGGCGTCGATTATAGGCATCGCCTGCGCGGCCTTCGCAGATCAATCAGGCCCGGGCCGTTGGCGCATCGTAGCGCGGGCTGCGGGCGCTCGTAACTGCCAGCTATCCGGTACACTCGATTTCCCGTTTCGCCAGCCAGTGCATGACGATGGCATTTAGTGCTAAGCCCGGTATCACCTTGGCCTTGCTGACCGCACTGCTGGCTGGGGGCTGCGCGACTGCGGTGTTCGACGCGCCCGCGCGTGCCGACCGTGCCGAAGAGCGCGACGAAACGCTGAGCTGGTGGCGTCTGCCAGACCGCTCCGGGCGGTTTGAACCCAAGCTTGCCGCCGCCCCGGCAGCGCCGATGGCATTGCTCGGCGCGACCGGGCTGGCCCTTGCCCCGCCACAAGACCTGTACGAGCGCTTGCGGCGCGGCTTCACCCTGCCTGAGCTCAACACCGCGCGGGTGCGCCAGCGCCAGGCCTGGTACGCGCAGCGGCCCGAGTTGATGCAACGGATTCTGGAGCGCGCCAACCCGCATCTGTTTCACATCCTGGAGGAAATTGAGCGGCGCAAGCTGCCCGCCGAGTTGGCGCTGGTGCCGTTTATCGAGAGCGGGTTTGACGCGCAGGCGGTGTCGTCGGCGCAGGCGGTCGGGCTGTGGCAATTCATGTCGTTCACCGCCACCCGCTACAAGCTGCGGGTGGACGACCTGCGCGACGAGCGCCGCGATGTGCTCGCCTCGACCAGCGCCGCGCTTGATTATTTGTCCGATCTGTACGCCCTGTTTGGCGATTGGCAGCTCGCGCTGGCGTCGTACAACTGGGGTGAAAAAGCGGTGGCGCGCGCGGTCGAGCGCAACCGTGCGCAAGGGCGTCCAATCAGTTATTCCAACCTGACCATGCCTGACGAAACATCGGACTATGTGCCCAAGCTGCAGGCGGTCAAGAACTTGCTGCTCAACCCCGGCGCGTTGAGCCCCTCGCTGCCGCCGCTGCCCAACCGCCCCTACCTCGGCAGCGTGCGCGTGCCGACCGAGATTGCCTTGCGCGACGCGGTGCGGTTCTCGGGGCTGGCGCAGGCACAGTTCGTTTCACTCAACGCGGCGTACAACGGCACCAACATTGCCAAGGGTGAGCGCGTGGTGCTGCCGGTCGAAATGATCGGCGGCTTCGAGACGCGCATGCACGAGCACTTCGCGCGGCGGCCACTTCGGGGGCGCAAATGAGGGCCCGGGTACTTTCACAACGGCCTATGCGGCGGCGATACGCATCATGGTTACCGTGGCCGCCAAGTTCACATCGGTCGCATCGGGTGCAGCAACTGATGGTGGCTCTTACCGCAGTTCTTCTGACCTTGTTCGCGCCAGCGGGCGCAGCCGAGCAAGTGGTTGGCGTGTTTGCCCCTCTTTCTGGCCCGCACGCCCACATCGGCCAATCAATGCGCAACGGCGTGGTGCTCGCCCTCGAACAAGCTGAAGACAGCGGGCGCTTTGGCGAGGTGCGCCTGTCGATCCGCACGCTCGATGACACTGGCGCGCCCAAGGCCGTGGCGGAGCGGGTGGCGCGCTTCGTGCGCGACGAACTCGCCATCCTCGTCATCGGCCCGGCGCTGAGCACCCATGCCGAAGCGGTGGCTGACCTGGCCAATCATGCCCAGTTTCCGCTATTGGCACCGGGGGCCTCGGAGGGCATCACCGCCGCAGGCAAATGGTCGTTCCGCCTCAGCATGAGCCCGTACAAGACGCTGCACGCGCTCGCCACCCATGCACTGGCCGCCAGCGGCAATAAATCCGGCGTGCGGCTCGCCTTGGTGCATGCCAAGGGCAATGCCGGCTTCGCCGCGCAGGCAGCCGAGTTTCGCGCGGCAGCGGTGCGTGGCGGTGCGCAGGTGGTGGCCGATGTGGCGGCCGACATCGACACTGATTTTGTGAACCAGACAGCAACAGCAGTGCGCGATGCCGGGGCCAGCCTGGTGTTTTTTGCGATGGACGCCGAACCGGGCGCAGCGCTCGCACAGGCCATCGCCTCACGTGCATCCGCCACACTGGCGCAACGCCCCGCCTTTGCCTTCGCCCCGGCGGCAGCGCAACCCGCGCTCGCGCGCATTGGCGGTGCCGCAGTAGAGGGTGCGTTCACCGCCGCTGATTACCTGCCCGAAGCGCGCACCGAAGCCAACACCCGCTTTCGCGCCGCCTACCAGGCCCGTTTTGGCGTTGACGCTGAAGTCTGGGCCGGCATCGGCTATGCCGCAGGACAACTGGCAGCAGAAGCCATCCGCAATGCCGGCCCCAGCCCCAACGCGGCCACCGTGCGGCTCGCGTTGGAGCGGGTCAATCAACTCGAATTAGTGATCGGCGGCGGACGCTGGCAACAAGACGCCACCCGCAACCCGGCCTACACGCCGCAGATATACGTCATGCGCGAAGGCAATCTCGCTCCAGCAAATCGGTAAATCGGGTAAATCGGGGACAGACCACGATTAACTCCGATTAACTCGATTAATTGCGCAACTTGTCTGGAACCATCGCCCAATCGTTCGTGGCACCGATGGTGGAAACAATTGTGGAAACAAACGTGGTCTGTCCCCGATTTACACGCGATTTACACGATTTACACCCGATTTACACCGGTTTACCTGATTTACATCAACCCGGCAACTCCATCTGCAAGCCCTCCGCATCCGCGCGCAGCGCCGCCGGCCGCCCCGCAACGCCGCGCGTCACCCGAGTCCCCAGCGCCTTCGCAATTTGCGTCTGAAAGCGCTTGCCGCCCAACGCAAAATTGCCGTTGGTCGCATCGCGGATTTCGCCGGTGAGGCCCGCGTCCAACGGCGCGCGGCACAACTCCCGGTAAGCCGAAAGTCTCTCCGCATCAACCCGGCCCAGCGCCAGGTACTGTTCATGCGGCGTAATCAGGCTATCGGCCCGCCCCAAACCATTGTGGTGATAGCTCGACCAGCGATAGTCCTGCGGCCGCCCCACCATGCCGGCCCGCACCGGATTGAGCTCAATGTAGCGATAGCAGGCCAGCAGGTAGGCTTCGGATTGGGTCAGGCAAGAACGGAACCGGCCCTCCCACAATGTCCCGCTGCGCTGGTAGCGGCGGTTGAAATACCGCACATAACGCTGCCCCAGCTGTTTCATCATCTGGCCCGCACTCTCGCTCGTTTGCGGCGTCACCAGCAAATGAACGTGATTGGTCATCAGCACATAAGCATGCACCGCGCAGCCGCATTGGGCGGCGTACTCGGTCAGCGTGTGCAAATAAATCTGATAGTCCGCTTCGGCGTTAAAACAAACCGAGCGGTTATTGCCGCGCTG
>JANOYK010000335.1:0-9342 GCA_031428855.1 Burkholderiales bacterium
CCGCACCGACCAGAATAATCATGAAGCGGTACTTCGGATAGGCGATGCCGAGAATGTCAACCGTACCCTCCAGCGCCTTGGGCACCTGCATGTAATAGGGCGACACGCCCCAGATGAAGCGCGCGATTTCGTTGAACACCAAAATCAGGCCGAAGGTGGCGAGCACCTGATCGAGGTGATCGCGCGCATACAAGCCGGTCAACAACCCGCGATCGAGCACCACGCCGAGAATAAAGCTGCCGCTCACACCCACGAACGCGGCAATCAGGAAAGATTCCTTGATGCCGAACAAGCCGTTGTTGAACGCCCAGGCGGCGAAGTAGGCACCCATCATGTAGAGCGAGCCATGCGCCAAGTTGACGAAGTTCATGATGCCGAACACCAGCGTGAGGCCAGCCGCCATCAGGAACAGCAGGAAGCCGTACTGAAGGCCATTGAGCAGTTGAACTACGAGAAGCGACCAGGTCATGGCAGTGCAGCTTAAGCGGGCCAGGGGGCGGTGATTGAAACGGACGGCGTCATCATCTTTGTCATCATCTTTGAGCCGTTCAACAATGGTGCGTTCAACAATGGTGCGTTCAACAAAAAGGCGCGGTCATCCGCCGCGCCTTTGGTTGCAACCCCGGGTTGCAAACCAGCATTGTTACGACAGCTTGCACGCCGTGTGGTAACTGTCCTGGTGATCCTTGATGGGCGTCGCAATCGTCTTCAAGGTGTGACGGCCCTTGTCATCCTTGACCACCTCGAACATGTGCATGTCCTGGATCGGGAAGTTGTTGTTGTTGAATCTGAAATTGCCGCGCACGGATTTGAAGTCGGCTGCTTTCAAGGCGGTCTGAAATGCTTTTTTGTCGTTGACGTTGCCCTTGACTTTAGCCAGCGCGGAATCGAGCAGCAACGCTGAGTCGTAGGCCTGCGCTGCGTACTGTGACGGAATGCGGTTGTATTTTTTCTCAAAATCGGCGACGAACTTGAGGTTGGCCGCGTTCTTGAAATCCGGCCCCCAGAACGTGCCCGAGACCACGCCCATGGCCGCATCGCGCTGGGCCGGCAGGTTGAGGCCGTCGGTGGTCGAGGTGGTCAGCAGTGGAATCTTGCCTAGCAGACCAGCCTGCTGGTATTGCTTGACGAAGTTGACGCCGAGGCCGCCGGGGTAGAACACATAAATCGCATCCGGTTTTTTGGCAGCCACTTGTGCGAGTTCAGCCGAGAAGTCAGGCTGATTGAGCGGGGTGTAAATCTCGTCTATCACCTCGCCCTTGAAGGTGCGCTTGAAGCCGGCCACGAAATCCTTGCCGGCCTGATAGTTCGGCGCCATGCCGATCACGCGCTTGATGCCTTTGTCGGTGGCGTACTTCCCCACCACTTCGGCCTGGGCATCGTTCTGCCACGAAGTCGAGAAAAAGAACGGTGAGCACAGCGCGCCGGCAATCGGCGAGGGGCCGCCGTTGGAGCCGATCATGAACACTTCTTTTTCGGTGATCGGCTTATGCACCGCCATCACGATATGTGAGAAGGTGAGGCCCGTAATGATTTTGACCTGCTCCTTTTCAATCAGCTTTTGCACGATCTGGGTCGCGACCTCCGGTTTGTTCTGGTCGTCTTCGCGCAAAATCTGCACCGCCACACCGCCAAGCTTGCCGCCATTGGCCTCGACGTGGAGCATGAAGCCGTCGTATTGGTCTTGCCCGACCGGGCCTTGCGGGCCGGACAGCACCCCTAAAAAGCCGATTTTGAGCGGCGCTTGCGCCTGCACCAGCGAGGCCGACAAACCGGCACCGGCCAGCGCCAGCACGGCTGTGACTGCTTTCAATTGCATGATGTTCATGATGGGTCTCCAGTTGTTTTTGACAGCTTGACTATAGCGTATTCATTTTAGCAATTTAGCGTCTTTGCGCTGGTTTTGTAACGCAGGTTTTCGCGGCTGATATGTGCCGCTGTTTTGGCACGCCACCCCAGCGCGCGCCGCCGCCAGCGGCCGGCACGCTACAAATCGAGCACCAGCACCGCGCTTTTCGCGCGCGAGCAGCAGGGGGTGAACTGGTCGTTTTTGTCCTGCTCGTCCGGCGTCAGGAACATGTCGCGATGATCCGGCACCCCCTCGATCACACGGGTGAGGCAGGTGCCGCAGATGCCTTGCTCGCACGATGTTTCAATTACCACCCCGGCTGCGGCAAGCGCCTGCACCACGCTCGTGCCGGCAGGCACCGGCACCGCTTTGCCGCTGCGCGCAAGCGTTACCTCGAATGCCGCGTCGCTCATGCTGCGGCGCGGCTGCCGTGCAGCGCCGCCGCGCGCCCGGGCGGCGCATCCCGCTCGGCAGCGATCAGGCGGTCCACCGTGCGGCGCATATGCACCCGCGCCGCGTCGGAGACGATATCGACCAGGCGGTCATCGCCGGTGCGCAGCAGAATTGCTTGCTGCGCTTCCACAATCGCCTTGTCTTCCAAAAACGCGCGGTCGATTTCGCTGAACAACACCTCGGTTGCCTGCGGATCGTCCTGGCGGTAGCCGTTGGCAGTGGACCAGAAATAGAAGCAGGTGGTGTCGGTCTCAGGGGTCAGGCCATGAAACAGGCGCAACTGGAAGCCGCCATCCTGGTCACGTTGTTCCTGCGCGCCGCGCCCCACCGCGAGTGCGCCGCTCCACTGGATGATGTTGCCGGGCGCGATGTATTCAAACTCTTGCCAGCGATCCACATTGCCTTCAAACCCCACTGCCTTGATGTAGGTCGGCGGCGGCTTGCTGTTGAGCAGCCAGCGAATGTAGTGCAGGCCGGTTTCTTTGGGCGTCATTTTCATTTGCGCATCCACGTGCGCGCGGGCATTGCCGCCGATGGTGTTCTTGTGGACGAAACCCAAGTGGGTCAGATCCATCAGGTTGTCCACCATCAGCATCGCGCCGCCTTTGACGTGATACATGGCGTGCTTGTGCGGCCACTTTTTGTAATCGTTGTGGATCGGGTAGTCGATGATTTTGGAGACATCGGCTGCAGCTGCGTCGCCCATCCAGATCCAGATGAATTCGTCTTTCTCAACGACCGGGTATGAACGCACCCGCGCCTTGGCAGGGATTTTGTCCTGGCCCGGAATATGGACACAGGCACCGCTGGTATCGAACACGAGGCCGTGATAGCCGCACTGCAGGCCCTCGGGCACCACTTCGCCCAGACTCAAGGGCGTGCCGCGATGGCAGCAGCGGTCTTCGAGCGCGCCAGCCTTGCCGCTGGCGGCGTCGCGGTAGAGCACCACCGGTTCATTGCAAATCGAGCGCGCCAGCGGGCTGCTGGTGATTTGATGACTCCAGGCGGCGATGTACCAAGCGTTTTTAATGAACATGATCCAGGCTCCTCAATACGTAATGATGGATGACACTTTAACTTTATTCTGACTGTGCGGCACACTAGTGTAAATCTTGCAGCACCATCGTCAAGCGCCGGCTTGAAGTGCATTGCGCCGGGACCGGTCATGTGCCTAATAATGGCTCCCACCAACGGTTTCGCGCATTATGTCACTTACGCTATGCGGTTGATATGGCGCTGCGCCGGGGTTCGGGTTATATTCAAACCGCTTTTTCACACACCATGACAGGAGATACCAAGATGGGCCAAATGATTGAACTGACCGCCTCTGACGGAAAAAAAATTGCCGCATACCGTGCCGAGCCGGCCGGCACACCGCGTGGCGCTCTGGTAGTGATTCAGGAAATCTGGGGCGTCAACAGCCACATTCGCAATGTTGCCGATGGTTACGCGGCCGATGGCTATCTGGTGATTGCGCCGGCGCTGTTCGACCGGGTGGAGGCGGGCGTGATGATGGATCAGTACACCCCCGAGACGATGCAGCGCGGCTTTGGGCTGATGCAGCAAGTCGATATCGATAACGCCCTCAAGGATGTCGCGGCAGCGGTGCAACTGGCCGGCAGCGCGGGCAAAGTGGGCGTGGTGGGGTATTGCTTCGGCGGGCGCATGTCGTGGCTGTCAGCGTCACGCCTGGCCGGCATTGCCGCGTCAGTGCCGTACTATGGCGGCGGCATTCCCGGCATGGCGGCGGAGCAGCCCAAGTGTCCGGTGATGCTGCATTTTGGTGAGCGCGATGCGCACATTCCGGTGGCGTCAGTCGAAGAGTTCAAGAAGGCGCACCCCACGCTGCCGGTGCATATCTATGCCGCGGATCACGGCTTTAACTGCGATCAGCGCGGTTCCTGGGATGCGCCAGCGGCCAAGCTCGCGCGTGAGCGCACCCTCGAATTTTTGCGCAAGCACGTCGGCTAGGCCGCGCCGGCTGCGGCCGGATCAACTCGCCGCAGACCGCCACGGCAGCCGCTGCGTCAATGCGCAGCGGGCGGAGCTGGCATCCGCTGCCCGTTGCGGGCGCCGGCAGCATCAACCCATCACTGCCCCATTTTCCACCAGGCTTTTTTGGGGTCAACGGCGAGGTGCTCGCCGCGTTTTTGCGCTTCCATTTTGAGTGTTTTGATCATCGTTGCGTACGATCCGGTGTTGGTCAAGTCGACTGGTGCCGGTGCCAACAGCGCCTGGCGGAATTCTTCAATCGATTTGGGGCGTTTGTCTTCACTGGGTGCCAGCGCCCAGTCGATCGCGGCCAAAATGGAGGGATTGAAACTGCCAGCGGCGGCCACCGTTGCAGGCGGCATTGCATCCTTGCGGATGCGCGCCGGCGCTTCCACCGGCTTGTTGCCGGTGGCGGTCCAGTAGAGCACGCCAGCGAGCGCATACAGGTCGGTCCACGGCCCCTGTTTGCCGTGCGAGTGATATTGCTCGAACGGCGCGTAACCCGGCGTGACGATGGTGGTCAGCGACCGGCTCTTGGTGCCGATGGCGTGGCGCGCTGCGCCGAAATCGAGCAGCACCAGGCTGTCGTCCTTGCGCACAAAAATATTGGCCGGCTTGATATCGCGGTGCAGAAAACCGGCCTGATGCACCACCGCCAGACCGTCGAGCAGCGGCATGAACATTTTGAGCAGCAAGGTCTCGTCAATCCGGCCTCTGGCGGCCAGCCATTCCTTGAACGATGCGCCTGATTCATAGTTCATCACCATGTAGGCGGTATCGTTCATCTGGAAAAACCGGGATACCTTGACCACGTTGGGGTGGTTGAATTTGGCCAGGGTGCGGCATTCGATCAAAAATTTGTCGCGCCCCTCAAGAAAAGCGGTTTCATCTTCTGGCTGCTTGACCCGCACCTTGCCGCTGCTCTCGCGCACCACCAGATCGCTGGGGAAATATTCCTTGATCGCCACCTGCATTTCCAGATTGGTGTCGAGCGCCAGATAGGTCACGCCAAAACCGCCGACGCCGAGAGTCCACTCAACCCGGTACTCCTGCAGCTGCACGCCGGCCGTCAGTGCCAGCCGCGACGCGGCCGGCATCTGCGCGCGCGCCTTCGCCAGCGCCTGGCGCTTGAGTTCGGCGTAGTCGCTGGGCAGCGATGTCTGCGCCGCCGCTGCCAGCGCTTGCGCCGCCGGCCTGGCCACGGTGCCGCTGGCCAGCGCGGCCGGTGGTACAGGTGCGGCGGCTGCCGCAGCCGGCACTGGCAGGTTGTTCTCCTCCGGTGCGGCAGGGGTTGCTGCGGCTGCGGCCGTCGGAGTGACTGCGGCTGCCGCTGGCGCAGATGCGAACTTCTTGATATTGAGCAGCTCTGCCACCTTCTGTATCGGGCTCAGGGACGGCCCGGTGTCAGGCCCGGTGTCTCCGGGCGGGCCAGCCGGCGGGTCATTCTGATGTGGATTGCTCATGTTTCCTCCAAAAGCTCGAGCGCGTGATGTCTGAATGACTCTGCGTTTGCGCTGCCGGACAGGCGCTCAATCGCAGCGGTGCAGCGCGGCAGTCTCGCCTCAAATTCCTGCGCCGTTTTGCATGACTCGATCCGGCCGGTCAAATCGTCTGCGGCCGGCCCCATTGCTGCGCGCAAATAGCGTACTGTAAATTGCAGTGCATCCTCCAGCGCCGATGGTTTCACTGCACGTGTGCCGAGCAAGCTGCCGAACAGTCCCGGCCTGGACACCGCGCCGGGCTGGCGCATCATGGCAACCGACAGATTGTCTCCTGACCCGTGTGCGCGGCGGCGCGCCAAACCGATCAGGCGCTCGCACGCGCTGCTGACATCCCGGTATCCGGTCAACTCGGCCATTTCGACGGGGGAGAAGTAGGCCCACAAACCGTCAGAACAGAGCAGCACCGTATCGCGTGCTTTCACATCGTCAATCGATCCAAACGCGATTTGCGGCGCTTCCGGCCCGCCCAGGCTGGAAAATATTCTGCTGCGCTCAGGATGGGTTAGCATTTCGGCCTCGGTAATGTTGCCCTGCTGGAACAACACTTCGACCAGTGAGTGGTCTTCGGTGCGCGACACAAACTGGTTGGCGCGAAACAGATAGAGGCGGCTGTCTCCGCAATGGGCCCAGTCGATGCGCCCGGGCTGTGCCAACGTCAGCACGCAGGTAGAGCGCGGGTCACGGTTGAAGCCCTGGCCGGCCGCGGCGACCCGCTCATGCGCTGAAGTGACCATGCCGCGCAGCCAGTCTTGTGCCGGGCCGGTGTCTGGATGGAACGCGGCAAACATGGGGGTGATTGCATCAGCCACCGATTGCGCCGCCAACGCGCCGCCGGTATGACCACCCATGCCGTCGGCAACCAGCGCCAGCGTGACATCCGCATGCTGCGGGTGGCTCATCACCATGACGCGGTCCTGCTGTTCCTTGCGGTCTCCAATGTGCTCGGCGCAGGCAAATTCGTAGGGCATGGCGCGGTGTGATCTCCTTGTTGCGCTACTATACCGCGCCCTGAGGTTGCCCCTTGCGGCTTGCAATCGTGCCTTGCAATCGCGCTTGCAATGCGCTTGCAATCGCGGGCAACACATCCGGTGCCGTCTGACCGATCCGATTCTTTTTCCTGCGCTTCCGCCCATGCCCGATTTTTGGCGTCACTCCGGTTTTCATCTGCTCGATCGCGGCGCGGACGGCAAACTTGCAGTAACCGATGATTTTTTGCGCGCCTATTTTGCGCGCCCCGAGATTGCCCCGGTTGCCGAATCGTGTGCGGCGGAACGCACCCTGTTCGCGGCCCTGATGGCACAGCCGCGCGCCGCCGTTGCACCGGCGCAACTGGCCGCCCTGGCCGATGCCGATGCGCGCGACAACTACCGGATTGTGCTCAATCTGCGCGACCGGCTGGTGGCGGCCGGCACGGTCGAAGGCTGCTATATGGCATTGTTCCGCGCGCCCGATGGCAGCGCGCGCGAGTTTTCTGCGAGCGGCCTGCCGCCGCTGTTTGTGGATCAGATGGCGCAGATCATTGTGCGCAATCTGCTTAATGATGGCGATGATCCGCTGATGGCGCGCGCCGGTGAGCTGCTGTTTCGCGAGCAGCGCGCGCATGTGACTGATGGCCGCATCATTTTGGCTGACTTGGAAACAGTCGATCAGCATGCTGTGCGGGCGCAGGATGGCAGCCAGTTTGGCGGCATTGGCCGGCTGATTGCCGAGGCGCAGACGGCGCTCAAGTCCGTCGATCTTGATGTGCTCTCGGCTGACAATGCGCAGATGTACTGGGCGCGCGACGAGCGCCACGACACCGCGCTGCAAATCAATTTCGGCCGCGAAGGACTGAACGCTTTGTGCCGCGTGCTCGAATTGTGGGTGGCGCATTTCTTCCGCACCGAGGTGACAGTCAAGCCGGTGCGCTCGATCGACAACGCGCGTCTCAAATGGTATTGCGGCCTCGACCGCGATGCGACTGCGGCATTGAATGATCTTTATAATGGCCGCGAACTTGACTACGAGCGCTCGCGCCGCATCTTGACGTTGATGGAGCTGACGTTTGCTGACCGCTCCTGTGTGCGCGATGACGCGAAAGACGTGCCGGTGTATCTTGCCTTGACCATGGATCAACATGACGAAGTGCGCATGAAGCCGCAAAATCTGCTGACCAATTTGCCGTTTGCGCGTCAGACATGAGCGTCAAGGCGAAAGCTGCTCCGGCGTCACTGCCGGCCGCGCCGACCGGTGCGGCGGCTTCATCCCCGGCCCATCCTTCCTACTGGGATGACGCCAAGCGCGAGCTGATGAAATGCGACCGGGTGCTGCGCCGGATCATCCCCAAGTTCGGTGGTGTGAGCCTGACTTCACGCGGCGACCCGTTTGTGACGCTGGCGCGCTCGATTACCGGGCAGCAAATTTCGGTGGCCGCCGCGCAGGCGGTGTGGAACCGGCTCAGCGCGGCCTACCCCGAGTTCACACCCGCGCGGCTGGCGCGCGCCAAACCAGACAAGCTGCGCGCCTGCGGCCTGTCGCTGCGCAAGGCCGAATACATTCTCGACCTGGCCGCCCATTTCAAGCAGGACGGTGACCGCACGGTAGATTGGCTGGCGCTCGAAGACGAGGCCGTGATCGGTGCGCTGACCGGCATCCGCGGCATCGGCCGCTGGACTGCCGAAATGTTCCTGATGTTCAATCTGCTGCGCCCGAACGTGTTTCCGGTCGATGATCTCGGATTGCGCAAGGCCGTCAGCCAGCACTATTTTTCCGGTGAGAAAGTCACCTTAAGCGAGCTGCGCGAAGTCGGTGAAAACTGGGCACCGTGGCGCTCGGTCGGCACCTGGTATATGTGGCGCAGTCTTGATCCGCTGCCGGTGGAATACTGAAATCCTGAGATATTGAATTACTGAAATGCGGAGACAGCGGGCAGCGCAGATGTCACCCACCCGGCACAGCCAGCAGCCTCTACACCCGCGCGCAACACCTGACCAGCGCCGCGCATGAGAAGGAACCCAGTCATGGCCAAAACCACTTTTCTCGATTTCGAGCAGCCGGTAGCGGAACTCGAACACAAAATTGAAGAACTGCGCTATGTGCAGGACGATTCGGCGGTCGATATTTCGGAAGAGATCGACCGCATCAGCAAAAAGAGCCAGGCGCTCATCAAGGATATTTACGGCAAGCTCACCCCCTGGCAGGTGTCGCAGGTGGCGCGCCATCCGCAGCGGCCCTACACGCTCGATTACATCGCCGCCATGTTCACTGACTTTCACGAGTTGCACGGTGACCGCTCCTACGCCGATGACCCCTCCATCGTCGGCGGCCTGGCACGCTTCAACGGCCAGGCCTGCATGGTGCTGGGCCACCAGAAAGGACGTGACGTGAAAGAGCGCGGCCTGCGCAACTTCGGCATGCCACGCCCGGAGGGCTACCGCAAGGCGCTCAAACTGATGCGCACTGCCGAGAAATTCAAGCTGCCGCTGTTCACCTTTGTCGATACGCCGGGTGCCTACCCCGGCATTGATGCCGAGGAGCGCGGGCAATCTGAGGCGATTGGGCGCAACA
>JANOYK010000336.1:0-10190 GCA_031428855.1 Burkholderiales bacterium
CGCCGCGCCAATAACCCTGCCAATCGCCGCTCCGGTCAATCCCGTCGACCGTCACCGGCCCGGTCACCGCCGCCGCCTGTTCTGACGTCAACACCATGCGCGGTGTCTGCCCGGCCTCGACTTGTTTCATCGCCTCCATCAACAGCTTGCGGAACGCAATGATGACCTTGTCGGTGGTACCCAAGTGTTCACGCGTGCGGTCCTGAATCCGCCCCTGCGACTCGACCGCCCACTGGTCATGCACATTGATATCGAAGCCCATGCCGGTGTAGGTTTGGCCGGCCTGCTCGCGCTCGTCGTAGCCGTAGCGGTTGTGGCGTCCCACCCGCGGTATGTAATCGGGCAGCGTGTACAGGGTGAGCCGCTGGGCGCGCATTTGCGCCTTGTCGACCGGCACGGTAAAGCTGGTAAAGACCGCGTACCAGTAGCAAGAAGTGTCATCGACCGGCACATGCCATTGCGTGATGGTCATCTCGGCTGAGAGCGGAATCACGAAGGCCTGCGGGAACAGCAGGTTGGTCACGCGCACATGGGTCAGCGCGGCATCGATTTTGCGCAGCGCGTAGACGCGCAAGCCCGACGGCGTGTCCTCGAAATCAATCTCAGGCGACGGGTACTCGCGCAGCACCTTGGTCATCGGCCAATTCGACCCGGCTGAGGCGGCGCGAAACTGCTTGCCATAGGCCAGATCAGGCGCAGCACCGGGGTCTTCATCTTCGAAGAAACGGTGCAGGAATGACGCATGCGCCGGGTCGATCCCGACCTCGACCGCCTGCACCCAGTTGCAATCGAGCAGGCCCTTGAATGCGAAAGTGTGAGTGGCGGGTGCGGCGAAGCAATCCAGATTGGCGAACGCAGGTGGCGTGCCATCGCCGAGGTAAGCGAACACCATGCCCGAGCGCTCCACTACCGGGTAAGTCTGTTGCCGCACCTTGTCGCACAAGCGCACATGGGCGGGCTCACCCGGCGTATCCAGACAGCGGCCACCCGCATCGAACAGCCAGCCATGAAACGGACAGCGCAAGCCGCCGTCTTCGAGCCGTCCATAGGAGAGATCAGCGCCACGATGCGGGCAGGCGCGATCCATCAAGGCGACGGTGCCCGCAGCATCCTTGAACAGCACGAGGTCAAGCCCGAGCACGCGCACCGGGCGCACCGGACGTATTCCCTCAAGTTCCGCTGCCAGCGCGACCGGCTGCCAATACTGGCGCAGCAGCTTGCCGCCGGGGGTGGCCGCCCCGGTGCGGGTGAGGCGTTCGTTTTGATCAGCGCTAAGCATGAGAAAAATTCACCGGGCGAAATTGGATTGCGCAGATTTGGCAGAATGGCAGTGCTTGCGCCGGCGATCGGGATCTGGATTGGCCAGCCGCTGCAATGAAAAAGGGGGCCTCGCAGCCCCCTTGATCTTGTTGCGAGGCGAATGGTTGTTACAGGCCGCCGTTTTGCTGCGCCACCATGCAAAAGAGCATTGGGATCGACAGCATGGTATTGAAGCGCGAAGTCAGCATCGCCAAGCGTGCAGCAGCAGCTTTTTCGGCCGCTTCCACCACCACAATGCCGAGGGCTTTTTTCTGGTTCGGCCAAATGATGAACCACACGTTGAACGCCATCAACAGAGCAATCCACATGCCGATGCCGATGGCAGTGAAGGGCTTGGCCAGCATCAGCGCGATGCCAATATAGCCGCTCATGAATGCGACCAGGAGGCCAGTCACCACAGTGGCGAGCGCAGACCAGCGGAACCAGAACAGCACGGCCGGCGCGATCACCTTGCCGATGGCGGGCTTTTGGTCATCGGGGATTTTCGGCATCGAGGGAATCTGCACGAAGTTCAAATACCATAGCAGGCCAATCCACATCACACCCGACATCACATGCAGCCAGCGCATGATGAACGCGCCCCACGCGTGATCAAACTTGCCGCTGCCGGCCACCGCGATCAGAATCACCACCAGCACCGCGCCTGCAGTGATGGTGCGCCCGAGTGATTGAAAGATTGCGCCCATGGTTTTTCCCTCCTAAATGAGTGGTGATTTAACGTGTGCGATGGTAGCACAGGGACGTGACCCGGCGTTGCCATCCGGTACGGCGGCACCACAGCAGCAGCCGTGGAAAACCACCGCCCTGCGTCCGCCGCGCAACGCGGTACCAACCGCCAATTCTAAGTGCGTTTTTTATCCACCGCCACGCGCGCACCGCCCTCTGCAAAACGAATGTTGAGCACATCTCCCGCAGCGAGCGCACTGCCATCGCGCACCACACGGCCGCGCGTGTCGCTGACGATGGCAAAGCCGCGTTCGAGCACTTGCTGCGGATTCAATATATGCAATGCCCCGGAGAGCCGCTCCAGCAGCGCGTTACAGGCACGTACCCGGCCAACAGCCGCTCCTGCCAAGCGTTTGCGGGCATGCACTAGTTGCAGTTGCTGGCGCGCGAGGTCAGGTGCGCGCAGCCGCGCGTGTGCGTGCGCCGCGCGGCTGCGCTGTGCCGTGAGCGCCGTGTGCAGCGCCGCGTGCAGGCGTGTGCCAGCGTGCAGCAGGCGCTGGCGTTGCATCGCAAGGCGCGCCGAGGGCGGCGTCAGCGCGCGCGCCAGCCAGTCGAGGCGCTGTTGCGCGGCGTCGAGGTGGCGCTGTGCCGCGCGCGTCAGCGCGAGCGCTGCCGCAGCCAATTGCGCACGCAGGTCTTCACGCGCCGGGCTGACCAGTTCCGCTGCTGCCGTCGGCGTCGGTGCGCGCACATCCGCCACCCAGTCGGCAATCGTGAAATCGGTTTCGTGGCCAACGCCCGACACCACCGGAACCGGGCACGCGGCAATCGCGCGCGCCAGCACTTCTTCGTTGAATGCCCACAGGTCTTCGATCGAGCCGCCGCCGCGGCACACGATCAGCACGTCAATGCCGTCCGCCGCTGCGCGCGCCGCCGCCGTGCGCAGCGCCGCCGCAATCGCCGCTGCCGCGCCCTCGCCCTGCACCGGCGCCGGATACAGCACCACCGGAATCATCGGCGCGCGCCGCGCCAGTGTGGTCACCACATCGCGCAGCGCCGCCGCTTGCAGCGAGGTGACGATGCCAATGCCGCACGGCAGCGCCGGCAGCGTGCGCTTGCGCTCTGCGTCAAACAGCCCCTCGGCCGCGAGTTTTTCCTTAAGACGCAGGAACTGCTCAAACAGCGCCCCCGCGCCGGCCCGCCGCATCGACTCAACACTCAACTGGTATTCGCCGCGCGCCTCAAACAGCGTCACTGCGGCGCGCAGCTCGACCGCGTCGCCATTTTTCGGCTCAAACGCCAGCGCCCCCGCCTTGCTGCGCCAGAGCGCACAGCGCACCTGCGCGGCGGCATCCTTGAGCGAAAAATACAGGTGCCCGGAAGCGGCGCGCGTAAAGCCGGAAATTTCACCGCGCACATGGACGCGCCCGATGCTGCCTTCGAGCAGCTGGCGCGCGCGCCGGTTCAGATCAGACACCGAACAGGGCGCATCCTGGGCCGGTGCGGCGGCTGCCACCCGCAGCGCAGGCGCGCCGGTTTCAACATCGGGACGGCTCAACAAGTCAACTCCCTTTCATCACACATCCGGCAATTTGAACATTCCGCAGGCAATCTGCTCAATAACCTTGTGCAGCAACGCGCTCATGCACTCTGCCCACAGGATGTCCACAGGTTTATCCACCGCGCCTGTGGATAACCGCGCCCGCTTTCGGCTACACTTCACGCTGCTCCGGCACCACCAACCCGACATCACCAACACTCACCAACCGAGGGGATTTGACCCGTGTGGAAAATCATCAATGACGCAGGCTGGCCGATTTACCCGCTGCTGCTCGCATCGATTATCTCAGTCGCCCTGATTATCGAACGCATCATCGCGTTGCGCAAATCAAAGGTGCTGCCGCCGCAATTGCTGCCCGAGGTGCTGGCCCTGTACCAGGCCAAACAGGTCACCAGCGAGGTGATCGACAAGGTTGAAGCCAATTCGCCGCTTGGCCGGGTGCTCGCCGCCGGGCTGCGCAACGACAAGAGCTCGCGCTACGTGATGAAAGAAGCGATCGAAGAAGCCGGCCGCATTGTCACCCATGAGCTGGAGCGTTTTCTCAACGGTCTTGGCACCATCGCCACAGCCTCGCCGCTGATGGGATTGTTCGGCACCGTGGTCGGCATGATCGAAATTTTTGGCAGCCAGTCGCCTTCCGGCACCAATCCGCAGGCACTCGCGCATGGCATTTCGGTAGCGCTTTACAACACCGGTTTCGGCATCATGATTGCCGTGCCCGCGCTCATTTCCTACCGCTACTTCCGCGCCGTGGTGGAAGACTACGTGGTCGAAATGGAGCAAAGCGCAATCAAGCTGCTCGACCTCGCGCACGGCGACCGTAAGGCCTGACAAGCAGCCAACCCCGCAGAACCTGCAGCCCACACTACAGCCTGAAACCGAGACAGCGCCATGAATTTCCGCCGCAAGATGCCCGAGGAACCGGAGATCAACTTCATTCCCCTGATCGACGTGCTGCTGGTGATTTTGATTTTTTTGATGGTCACCACGACCTACTCGAAATACGCCGAGCTGCAGATCAACCTGCCGACCGCTGACGCCGAAAAACAGCTGGAGCGCCCGAACGAAGTCAATATCGGCATCACCACCGGCGGCAAATACGCGATCAACGGCAAGACCATCGTGTTCACCAATGTCGAGAGCCTGTCGTCTGACATGAAGACCGCGGCGGCCGGCAAGAAAGACCCGGTGGTGGTGATTAACGCTGATGCGCAAGCGACCCACCAGGCGGTCGTGTTCGTGATGCAGGCGGCGCAGATGGCCGGTCTCGGTCAAGTCACCTTCACCACCCAGAGCGCGTCCGCCAAATAAGGGCGGCGGCTGTGTTCCGGCACCGGCCGCTGCCGTGTCCCTGACGCGCGACTGGTGGCAACCCCGGCTCACAGCGCGCACTGCGCTGCTGCTGCCGGTCAGCTGGCTGTTCAGACTGGCCGCCGCGCTCCGGCGCGCGCTCTACCGCTGTCACGCGCTCACCGCGCATAGGCTCGCGGTGCCGGTGATCGTAGTGGGCAATCTGACGTTGGGCGGCAGCGGCAAAACGCCGCTGGTGATTGCGCTGGTGCGTCAGCTCGCTGCGCAGGGATACCGGCCTGGCGTCATCAGCCGCGGCTATGGACGCAGCGAGACGCGCGGCGGTGCAGAACGCGGGGCAGAGCACCCTGTCCAGGGCCGTGCCATCGAAGTCAAACCCGGCAGCAACGCGGCAATCAGCGGCGACGAGCCCTTGCTGATCGCGCGCGCCACCAGCGCGCCAGTGTTCGTCGATGCGGACCGGGTGCGCGCAGGCCGCGCCTTGCTGGCGGCGCATCCGGATGTGAACGTGATCGTCAGCGACGATGGTTTGCAGCACTATGCGCTCGCGCGTGACATCGAGATTGCCGTGTTCGATGCGCGCGGCGCAGGCAACGGCCAGTTGCTGCCCGCTGGCCCCTTGCGCGAACCGTTATCACGCGCCACCGGCCTAACAGCGCTGGTACACAACGCTCCCGCCAGTCATGCCGCCAACAATGGCTTGCACCAACGGTTTCCAGCCATGCGTGCGATGCAATTGCTGCCGCAGAGGTGCTACCGGCTAACCAATCCGGCGCAAACTTGCGCCATCGAACAGTTGGCAGAGCGCGTGGCGCGGCACGGTGCGGACGGCACCGCCAATACGGCCATCACCGGCATTGCCGCCATCGCCGGGATCGGCCACCCAGCGCGCTTCTTCGCCACCCTGCGCGCAGCCGGTCTCGCGCCCATCGAATTTCCATTTCCCGATCACCATGCGTTCACGCGCGCTGATCTGGCGGCGATCAGCGCGCCCACTCTCATCATGACCGAAAAGGACGCGCTAAAATGCAGCGCATTCAACGACGCGCGCATCTGGGTGCTGCCCGTCACGGCGCACCTCGATGCCGCGTTTTATGACCTGATTCTGGAGAAATTGCGTGGACGCCAAGCTGCTTGATATCCTGGTCTGCCCGATCACCAAGGGGCCGCTGGTGTACGACAAGGACAAGCAGGAGCTGATCTCGCGCTCGGCGCGCTTGGCCTATCCGATCCGCGACGGCATCCCGGTGATGCTCGAAGAAGAAGCGCGCACGCTCACCGACGCTGAATTGGCGTGAGTGCGTCAGCCAGCACTGCGGCCCCGGTTTCTGCTGTTTCCGCAGTGCCCGCAGTGCCCGCAGTGCCCGCAGTGCCCTTTGTTGCGCTGATCCCGGCACGCCGCGCCTCGTCGCGCCTGGCCGATAAAGTGATGGCCGACATCGGCGGCAAACCGATGGTGGTGCGCGTCGCCGAGAAGGCCGCCCAAAGCGGTGCATCGCAGGTGTGCATTGCCACCGACGACGCGGACATCAAAGCCGCCGTCGAAGCCCACGGCTTCACCGCGCTGATGACACGCGCGGATCACGCTTCCGGCACCGACCGCCTCGCCCAAGCCGCCGCACTGCTCGGGTTGCCCGGGGACACCATCGTGGTCAACGTGCAAGGTGACGAACCGCTGATTGCTCCGTTATTGATTGGCGCAGTGGCGCGAGAGCTGGCGGCGCGCCCCGATTGCGCCATCGCCACCGCGTGCCATCCCTTAAGCGATGCCGCCGACATGTTCAACCCAAACATCGTCAAGGTGGTGCTGGACGCGCGCAATACGGCCCTTTACTTTTCCCGTGCGTCCATCCCGTGGGCACGCGACGCGTTTGCGGCGGACCGCAGCACCATGCCGCCCGGGCTGCCGATCTACCGCCACATGGGCATCTACGCCTACCACGCCGCCTTCCTGCAACAGTTTCCCGCGCTGCCCGCCGCACCCATCGAGCAATTCGAAGCGCTCGAACAACTGCGTGCGCTCTGGCACGGCCACCGCATCGCGGTGCATATCACTGAAGCCACCGCCGCGCCCGGCGTCGATACCGCCGAAGATTTGGCGCTGGTGCGCACGCTGTTCGCACAGCGCTGAGAGCGCCTGCGCATCGGCGCATCCAGCCGCGATGCCGCGCTTTCACGCTAGAATCGGGCGCAAATAATTTTATTTTCTCCGGAGTCAACCTTCATGCGTCTCATCCTCCTCGGCCCGCCCGGTGCCGGCAAGGGCACCCAAGCGGCTGCCATCAAGGACAAATTTGGCATCCCGCAAATTTCCACCGGCGACATGCTGCGCGCCGCCGTCAAGGCCGGCACTGACCTCGGGCTGGCCGCCAAAAAAGTAATGGATGCCGGCGGCCTGGTGTCGGACAGCATCATCATCGGCCTGGTCAAAGAGCGCCTGAAACAGGATGACTGCAACAACGGCTATTTGTTTGACGGTTTCCCGCGCACGATTCCGCAAGCCGACGCGATGAAGGATGCCGGTGTCGCGATTGACTATGTGCTCGAAATCGATGTGCCCGACAGCGACATCGTGCTGCGCATGAGCGGGCGCCGGGTGCATCTGGCCAGCGGCCGCACCTATCACCTCAAATTCAATCCGCCCAAGGTGGCCGGCCTGGATGACGTGACCAGCGAGCCGTTAATTCAGCGCGATGATGACAAGGAAGAAACCGTGCTCAAGCGCCTGCACGTCTATCACGATCAGACCAAGGCGCTGGTGGGTTACTACAACGAATGGGCCGCCTCGGGCCGTGCCGGCGCGCCGCAATACCGCAAGATCGACGGCCTGGGCACGGTCGATGCGGTGCGCGAGCGTGCGTTCGCGGCGCTGAAATAAGTCTTGTCACTGCCGTGGCCCGCACCCTGCCACCCAACGCGTTTTACGCCCAGTCGGGCGGGGTCACGGCGGTCATCAACGCCACCGCCTGCGGGCTGATTGAAGAAGCACGCCGCCAGCAAAAAAATCCCAGCGGGCGTGGCCGGGCCATCGGCAAAATCTACGCCGGCCGCGACGGCATCATCGGCGCGCTCACCGAAGACCTGATCGACACCTCGAAAGAATCGGCCGCTGCGATTGCCAAGCTTAAGCACACGCCGGCCGGCGCATTCGGCTCGTGCCGCTACAAGTTAAAACCGTTCGAGCAATCACCCGCGCAGTACCTGCGCATGATCGAGGTGTTCAAGGCGCACCACATCGGTTATTTTTTTTACAACGGCGGCAATGATTCGATGGACACGGCGCACAAGTTCGCTGTTGTCAGCGCCCAACTCGGCTATCCCGTCGCCTGCATTGGCATCCCCAAAACCGTCGACAACGATCTGGTGGGCACCGACAACTGCCCGGGCTTTGGCTCGGTCGCCAAGTATGTCGCGGTGTCGATGCGTGAAGCCGGCCTCGATGTCGCCTCGATGGCACGCACCTCAACCAAAGTGTTTGTACTCGAAGTGATGGGCCGCCACGCCGGCTGGATCACGGCAGCCTGCGGGCTGGCTGCCGACAAACCCGGCGAAGCGCCGCATCTGCTGCTGCTGCCCGAAGTCAAGTTTGATGAGGCCGCCTTTCTCGCGCGGGTCAAACAAGCCGTCACCCAGTACGGCTATTGCGCCATCGCGGTGTCCGAGGGGCTGCGCAATGCGCAAGGAAAATTTCTGTCTGAGACCGGGCTGACCGACGCCTTCGGCCACGCCCAATTGGGCGGCGTTGCGCCGCTGATCGCACAATTAATCAAAGACAAGCTCGGTTACAAATACCACTGGGCGGTGGCCGATTATTTGCAGCGCGCCGCGCGCCATGTGGCCTCGGCGGTCGATGTCAAACAAAGCTACGAGCTGGGCCGGGCGGCGGTGAAGTTGGCGCTTGGCGGCCACAGCGGTGTGATGGCAGCGCTGGTGCGCACCTCACAGAAACCGTATCGCTGGAAGATCGAATCCGTGCCGTTGGCTGATGTGGCCAATCACGAGAAAAAAATGCCGGCCGGTTTTATCTCGCCTGACGGCTTTCACATCACCGATGCCTGCCGTCAATATCTGACGCCTCTGATCGGCGGTGAAGATTACCCCCCTTACCGCCACGGCCTGCCGGACTACGTCCGTCTAAAAAACACTGCGGTAACGAAGAAACTGAGCGAATCCTTTACAATCGACTAGTTTGCCCGGCAGTGGCTGCACGTAGCGGCGTTCATGGCGCCCGCGTACCGTAGTTCCAACAGCGGCACCCGGATTTTTCTGTTTTTCACCCCATCGGAGGAGACGATGTCTCAAGCATTGTGGATTGCCATTGCCTGCGGAGTAGTCGCAGTCATTTACGGCGCATTGACGTTCAAATGGATTCTGACCCTGCCGGCCGGCAACGCGCGCATGCAGGAAATCGCAGCGGCAATTCAAGCCGGTGCGCAGGCTTATCTGAAACGCCAATACACTGCCATCACTGTGGTCGGTGTGGTGATTTTCCTGATCCTCGGATTGATTCCCGGTCTGGGCTGGGTAACAGCATCCGGCTTTTTTGTCGGCGCGGTGCTCTCCGGCGTGGCCGGTTTTATTGGCATGAACGTGTCGGTGCGCGCCAACGTGCGCACTGCGCAGGCGGCCACCGGCGGTATCTCACCCGCGCTTGACGTGGCGTTCCGTGGCGGTGCCATCACCGGCATGCTGGTGGTGGGCCTGGGCATGATCGGCGTGGCCGGTTTTTATCTGGTGCTCAAGGGGTCGGCTGCGCATGGCCTGGGTGCCACCGTGTCTTACGCCGATCTGCTCAAACCGATGATTGGCTTGGCCTTCGGCGCATCGCTGATTTCAATTTTCGCGCGGCTCGGCGGCGGCATTTTCACCAAGGGCGCTGACGTCGGCGCTGACCTGGTCGGCAAAGTCGAAGCCGGCATCCCCGAAGACGACCCGCGCAACCCGGCCGTGATTGCCGACAACGTCGGTGACAACGTCGGTGACTGCGCCGGTATGGCGGCAGACTTGTTTGAAACCTACGCCGTGACGCTGATCGCCACCATGTTACTGGGCGCCCTGCTCATCAAGGGCAGCGAAGCGGGCATCATTTATCCCCTGATGCTGGGTGCCGTCTCGATCATCGCCTCGATCATCGGCTGCTTCTTCGTCAAGGCGCGTGATGGCGGCAAGATCATGAATGCGCTCTATCGCGGCCTCGCCGTGGCCGGCATTTTGTCGCTGGTGGCGTTTTACCCGATCACGCAAATGTTCATCCCCGACACCGCGCTCTCGAGTGACGGCTTTGCCACCGGTGCCGTGTGGCGCCTGTGGGGCTGCTGTGTGGTCGGCCTGG
>JANOYK010000337.1:0-2055 GCA_031428855.1 Burkholderiales bacterium
AGAGTGACTCGGGCACCGTGGCAGGTGCTGCAGTTGGCGCTACTGTTGGCGCTGCGGTTGGTGCAGCAATGGGCGCAACGGCGGTTGCAGCGGCGGCCAGCTAAGCAGCAGCTTCACCCAGCATCACATCCGCAAACGCACCCAAATCAGCAAAGGTGTAGTCAGGAGATGCGCTGCCAGAAAGGGTTTCCGGCCACGCAGCGCCAAGACGGTTGATCCATGCGGCTCTCAGGCCGGCGACCGATGGGCCGACGATGTCGTTGTGCGGATCATCGCCGACATAGAGCATCTGCGCCGGTGCCAAACCCATGCGCACCACGCACGCGGCATAAATGCGCGGGTCCGGTTTCGAGACGCCCACTTCGTGCGCCGAGATCACGATTTCAAAATAGGGGCCGATGCCTATCACGCCGACATCGGCAAACCCGTTCGAGATCACACCGAGGCGGAACGCCTTCGACAAACGCTCCAGCGCGGGCTGGGCGTCCGGATACAGCGTCACCTGTTGGCGCGCAGCGCGAAAGCAGGCGAACGCACCTTCGGCTTGCTGGGTGCTGCCGCCAAGCGCAGCGAACGCGGCGAAGATGGTGCCGCGCCGCAGTGCCATCACATCATTTTTGAGCGCCGGGTTGTCCGCCAGCATATCTGTGCGCAAGCGCTTGAGCGTGTCCGTATCCCAGCGTGCGGCCACGCCCGGCGCGTGGATGCCAATCCACTCTGTCATCGCCTGCTCGGCACGTTTGATGGTGGGCGCAATCGGCCACAGCGTGTCGTCAAGATCAAACACAATGGCCTTGATGGCGGAGGGTTTCTCAGGCATCTTCATTCCGCGACGCGTGGTTCCAGTGTATTTTGCTCATCGCAGAATTATGCGGTACATTGAGCAGCAGCCAAATTGTGAGTGGCAGCGCGTCTGGCAGCAGCAATCAATCCGGAAAATCCTGAGGGGGAGACAAGATGGAACACATTTTCAGCGTCATGGCCTATGGCTTGGGCACGCTTGTAGCGATGCTGCTTCTGGGTTCTCTGGTCTATCTGTTCATCAAGGACGTGACGCAAAAGCAGCACACCATCCTGCGCAACTACCCGGTGATCGGCCATCTGCGCTATTACTTCGAAGAGCTGGGCGAATACTTCCGTCAGTATTTCTTCATGGGCGACCGCGACGAAATGCCGTTCAATCGCTCGACCCGCGGCTGGGTCTACCGGGTTGCCAAGGGCGAGGGCGGCGTGATCGGTTTTGGTTCCACCTACGACCTGCACGCGCCGGGCGCGCTGCTGTTCGTCAACGCCGGCTTTCCGGTGCTCGAAGAAGAACGCGAGCCGACGCCGCCGCTGATCATCGGCAATGGCTACGCCAATAAACCCTTCACCGCACGCTCGATCTTCAACGTCTCGGGCATGAGCTTCGGCGCAATTTCAGAGCCAGCGGTGCGCTCGCTCTCGCGCGGTGCGAAGCAAGCCGGTTGCTGGATGGACACTGGCGAGGGTGGCCTTTCGCCATTTCACCTCGAAGGCGGCTGCGACATCATCATGCAAATTGGCACCGCCAAATACGGCGTGCGCGATGACAAGGGCAATTTGTCCGAAGCCAAACTCAAGGAGATCGCCGCGCACGAACAAGTGCGCGCGTTTGAAATCAAGCTTTCACAAGGCGCCAAGCCGGGCAAGGGCGGGGTGCTGCCTGGCGGCAAGGTCACGTCCATCATTGCCAAGGTGCGCGGCATTCCCGAAGGGCAAGCCTCGATCAGTCCAAACCGCCACTACGACATCGCCAACATCGACCAGCTGCTCGACAAGATTGGCTACATCCGTGACACCACCGGCAAACCAGTCGGCATCAAAACCGCGATTGGCGGCTGGCGCTTCATCAACGACCTGTGCGACAGCATCAACCGCCGCGGCCTTGAATGTGCGCCGGACTTCCTCGTCATCGACGGCGGTGAGGGTGGCACCGGCGCGGCACCTCAAGCCCTCGCGGATCACATGGGTCTGTCGATCGACGAAGCCTTGCCGCGCGTCGCCGACTCATTGACACAATCAGGTCTCAAGACC
>JANOYK010000338.1:0-3477 GCA_031428855.1 Burkholderiales bacterium
GAAAAATTTATCGAATTGGGCCAGCCGTTCCCGATCCAGCGCGCCGTCACCGGCGGCGATGCGCTCACACCGAGCCTGCGCGCCTGGCTCAAACAACATGGCCTCGTCACCGTGCTCAATTTTTTCGGCACGGCGGACCTGGGCAGCATCGCCTATGAGTCCGAAGCCTCAGTGACCTCAATGACCCAATCGGCCGGCATGATCCTCGACGAAGAACTGATTCTTGAAATCGTCCGCCCCGGCACTGGCGACCCGGTGGCAGAGGGCGAAGTCGGCGAGATCGTCATCACCACCCTCAACCCGGATTACCCGCTGATTCGTTTTGGCACTGGCGATCTTTCCGCCGTGATGCCCGAATCATTGACCACCGCGTCTCCGTGCGGCCGCACCAACACCCGCATCAAGGGCTGGATGGGCCGCGCCGATCAGACCACCAAGGTCAAAGGCATGTTCGTGCATCCCGGCCAGGTGGCGGCAGTGGTCAAGCGCCACAGCGAAATTGACAAAGCGCGCCTGGTGATCGAAGGCGAAATGGCGAACGACCGCATGACGCTCAAGGTGGAAGTAAGCGGCGCGGCTGCGGCGGGATTGCAAGAGGCAATCGCCGCGACCCTGCGCGATGTCACCAAGCTGCGTGGCGAGGTGCAGTTGGTGACGCCGGGGGAATTGCCGAATGACGGCAAGGTGATTGAGGATGCGCGCAAGTACGATTGAGGGTGCGCACCAGATCGAAATCGTTTCCGTTCATCACCCGGAAACCCTTGGTGCAAGCGACTATCCGTATCTATGACGTAAAAACCGTTGGTGGGAGCGGTTCTTGGCGATATGCCGCTGTGGAGTCTGGTGTATCCGGCCCCACCGGCCTCATGCGTCAGCCACTGCTGCGGTTTCAAACCGGATGTCCCACAGACCGTTTGTCAATTCGATGACGGCGAACCCGCTGCCGTCAATCGAGCGTTGCGAGTCCAGCGTGATTTCGTATGCGCCAGTCAACTCGGTGACTGCCAGCATCGACGCCGTGGCGTTGACATAACGCATCGGTGCATAGGCGGGCGGCACCACCACCGCTTTGGCGATTTCCTGGCCATTGGTTTTGGTTTTGATCGAGGCGATGGCGGCGCAGTGATAGTCGCCCGACACCAGCAGCAGGTTCTTTCCGCTCGCGGCAATGATGTCGAGAAGCGTCAGCCGTTGTGCATTGAACGCTTGCCAGTTATCCCAGCCCTGGGCGCGATGAACATCGGTGTGGTTGCCGTCCAGCGCCACCGCCATGCCCGGTGCCACTACGCCGCCAGTCGCCAATAGGATGTGATGCAAGGTTTGGGTGCCAAGCCATGCCTTGAAATCCGCGAGTTGCTGATCCGAGACAATTTTTTCAGTGCCGGGTGTCGTGGTATCCCGCTTCGAGATCGTATCCATCACATACACCGCCACCGGTCCGGCAATGAAGCTGTAATCATGCGTTTCCGCACCAAGGGGCGCAACCGCCGGCGAGTGCGACATCTGATAAATGTCGAATGACATGCGCGCCGCTTTGAACAAATCAACTTGCAGCGTCTGATCCGGGATGGCCCAGGCGTCTTTGTATTCGTGGTCGTCGCCGGTCATGTAGCAGGGCATCGCGCGCACCGCTGCGGCAAAGCCGGGAGAGCGAAACAGGGCGTGGTAGCGCTCTTGGTACTTTTCCAGTGACGTGAGCTTGTCAAACAGGCTCGCTGTTGCGTCAGCGTAAATCTGGTCGCCCAGCAGCAGCAGCGCGGACGAATCGGCATGGCGCGCAGCGATCTGGGTAAACGAGGCCGCGTCCACCCGCTCACTCTCGAACGCAAAACCGGGATAGCGGCAAGTGGTGGCAACCAGGCTGAACGCGGTCATGGAGGGCATGCGCAACACCACCCTGGCCTCATCCAGACTGCGGTCACTCCTGCGCTCGAACGAATGTGATGTTGGATTGGGTGCGTGCAACATTGCGCGATTGGCATCCAGGCGCTCCGCGAGGGTGCTGCGCAACGCAGCGTAGTCGAAGCTGCCACCGGTTGATAGTGTAAAGACGGAAGGCTGCGCCGCAGTTGCTGTCAGGAACGCTGCCTGCGGTGCAGAAAACACGCCACCGCCCGGATAAATGGCATGCAGCGTCAGCACTTCCAATTCGAGGACGCCTTCGCTAAAAGCGCTGGCTGGAACCGTAATGTCGCTGGCAAAAAAAGGTGCGCGCCCATCAATATCCAGGGGATGCCGCGCCACAGTCATGTCGATGAAACGCCGCGTGGCAGTGCTGTCCACGTAGGAGACGATCAGCCCCACTGCCGGATCAGACTCACTGTCATCCGGTGTCGCAAAGATACGCGCAACCACGGAGGCGTTGTCTGCCGACAGCCGGGTCCAGCCCAACAGCGGGCCTTCGTGCGCCAGGCGCAGACGGAAATTGTATGGTGGCAATGGCAGGGGATTTGGCATGTCCGCCTCACATCTCAGGGTTATGTGTAGGAGCGCCAAAGACATTGTTTCCGGTCAGCGGCGGTGGCGCGGCCCCGCCGGGTGGTGCTGCAGGCCCGGCGTAAATCGCGTCGAAAAACTGCACGATCTGACGGAACACGTCACCAGCTTTTACGCCGATGATCGGATCCAGATGCCCCATCCCGTCGACAAACAGGGTGCGCAAACGCGTGCCATTGGCATAACCGCCGCCCGGGTCTGGCGCATCACCCCTGAAGCCGGCGATGATTTGGGCACTGCGCTCGGACGCCTCCAGCGCAAACACCTGATTCTTTCTGCCGTGCAACAGCCCAAGCGGCATCGTCAGGTGGCGCACAATATTTTCCTGCGTCACGTAAATATTGCGGCTGTTTTGATCGACCAGGCGCTCATATTCCATGCAGCGGCGTGCGTGGTCGAACAACTCGATATTGGCGTGGCCAAACAAAATCGGCATGCGCCGGAATGTCTCGCGGGTCAGGTTGGCCTGCGCAAACAGCGGCGCTTCAATGGCCATGATGCGGCGGCATGTCACCTCGGCCTGGGTTTGCAAAATATTCGGCGTGCTGCTGTGCTCGCCGTGGTGAACTTCGTTGTCTTCAGTGGGAAAGGCGCCGGCAAAAATATCAATCAGCGTATCGGTGCGCCCGCTGGTGTAGCGCTTGGCACTGCGCGGCAATAGTTTGCCGCGCAGTGCGCGCACAGCGGCCGCGCCGCCACTGGCGAACGCGGCGGCTTCTTCGGCTTCGCGCGCGGTATCGAGTGTGGAGAAATTGACGCCCGGCATGCGCAGCACGTCGCGCAGAAAAACCGGCACCGAGGTGCGCGCTTGCGAGCAGGGTGCGCCAACGCTGAACGGCACAAACTGGGACAAAAACATGCCGCCAAGCCGGGATACAGCGTTGCCGTCGGTATCTTTTTTCCCAGAGCCAAGGTGTTCGCCGAGTACCGACATTCCCAGTGATGCCGCACCCACGCACTGGGCGAAAGCAAATATCTGGC
>JANOYK010000339.1:0-2366 GCA_031428855.1 Burkholderiales bacterium
ATCCTGCGGCAACTCGTGCATCGGTTGCCCGTAAAGACGCGCGAACGGCATGACATTGCCACCGGCATCGGCCGATAGCGCGATGGCGGCTTGCGTTCCGGCACCGCTTGCCGACTGGACGGTGCCGGACGTGTGCTCTACGGCGTCAACGGTCACCGCGCCACTCAGACTTTGGTTTGGTAGACGTAGGCGGTCTGGTTGACGCGCGCCTCATCGTACTGCTTTTGCTCGGCCGCATCGAGGCGCTTGTCCCACCAGATCGCACGGCCCTTGCGCTGTTCGTCGGCAAGCAGGGGCTTTTTCGCCAGCAACTCGCGGATGAATTTGGTGTGCTCGGATTCGTAGTCGTACGACAGGTCGTGGCGCAGTCTCGGAGGAGGAACTACCCGATATTTTACCGCGCATGGGGTCGCGCCAGTGAATCCTTGATGCTGATCCTTGCTGCTGATCGCCCGCCCAAAAACGCAAAATGCGCCGCTTAGCGCCGATGGGAGCACGCCGAGCACGCCTGCAAATCAGGTGCGGCGAATCACGGCGCACGCACTACGCGCCCCCGCATTTCCGGTCGGCTGGGTTTTATAGTCGTCCGGCTGCACATGCACGATCATGCCTTTGCCGACCACGCTGGCCGGGCCGTCGCTCACGGTAATGACATCCATTTCGACAGAGAACACAGCCTTGCCGCCGGCATCGGCCTGCAGCGCCGGCAGGTCACCGGCATGCCGTTCGCTGGTGCCATGGTGTGCGTGCGGTTTGCCATGCGGATTGAAATGCCCGCCGGTGCTCATGCCGTCGCCGGAACTGCAGTCGCCCTTCTCGTGAATATGGAACCCATGCTCCTGGTTCGGCTTGAGCCCGGTAACGGTACCCGATACCAGCACCTTGTTGCCGCGCTGCACGAAAGTCACATTGCCCGCAGTGACGTTGCCGCGCGTCGGTGCCAATTCGGCCACCGCCCACGGACCGCCGCCAGGCGCAGACGCGCAGCCGGCCAGTGCGACCGTGAGGATCAGTACAGTTGCCGTGAGCGGGAGTCGAGCATGCATGGTGTGTGCCTCGGATTGGGAAGATGACGCCGCATGATACGCAGTCAGCATTTCGCGCGGGAACATGCGGTAGCTGCGGTGCGATGTTTCGGGTGTGGCGCAACGAGCGTGGAGTGCAGCGCCACGCGCAATTTGTCGCTCACGAGTTGGCGCTTGGGTCTCGGCTACAGAACTCATACAGCTTGGTCAAGGCGCGGGTGCCGACGAGGCCTCGGACGCAATACGCGCGAAATCTGCATAAAGTGTCCAATCCAGAGGATGCGCCTCCAGCGTCTGCGGATGCCACATGCGGCGCGGTAGTTCGAAGATGTCACCACCATAGACATGCAGGCCTATCGTAGGGGCGTTTCCCACGCATTCGACTGCGTGCGCCGTCTCTCCCCGCATACCCAGGATCGATCCCGGCTTGACGCTAACCTCACTTGACTTGCGGAGCCGCCCTTCCTCTACACGATAAAGTGTGTTCTTTTCCTCGCCGGACAGCAGCAGGATCATCGCCCATGTTCCGTGGTCGTGAGGCGGCGTTCGGCGTCCGGCCGGGAAGCAGACCTTGAGCAGCGTCAGGTCGGGGGAACGGTAGAACACCTGTCGCGGGTTGCCGCCCACACCGGAGATGTAGCGAAGTGCCTCGTCCACCTCAGCGATGTGAACCTTGAGTTCGTCGAGAATCGCCCGCGCCTCGGCCATCGGTTCGCTGCCACCGACTGCCGCCGCAAACCTGGCCACCAGATCATGTGGCTTCATTGATTTTGCCCGCCAATATGGTGAGACTTAACGGCTAAGGCAACTATTTCTTGGCTGGTGTTGCCGCCGTTGCGGCCGGTTTGGCCCCCGCCGCAGCCGCCGCCACACTCGCAGCAGCGGGGGCGACTGCCGGGACCGGGGGAGTTGGCACACCGGGACCCATCTGCGGCTTGAATGCCTTGCCTTCCGCCTTGGCTTTGGCGGTGTAATTGGTCACTGCCTTGTCTTCGTACTTGGCCTGCAGCAAGGCCCCTGCTTTAGCGGCCTCGGCCGCTTTTTGTTTGGCTTCTTCGGCTTTGGCCGGGTCCACCGGCGGGGCTGGGGGCAGTTTAGCGAAAACACTGCCGCAAAACAGCGCGGCGGTTAGGGTGACTACTGCCTGACGGGCGATGCGACTCATGCTTTCTCCTTGGCTTGTGGGGCACCCGAGGGAATCGGACCACCCGGCGCGCCATGATGCGCGGTTCCGGACGCCCCCGGTTGCCGTACCTGGTTGTACCAGTACTCGTGGTGCTCCTTGGCCCACGCCTCATCTACGTAGCCGGTTTTCATGGCATTGAACGCGCCTTCCATGCC
>JANOYK010000340.1:0-2553 GCA_031428855.1 Burkholderiales bacterium
CACCGCGCTGGCGTCGTAGGGCATGCCGGGCCAGTAGGCGTAGTGATGGTCCGCCACGGTGGTGCAGCCGGAGAGCAGCAACTCGGCGATGCCGATGGTGGCGGCCAGGCGCAGATTGGCCTCGGTGGAATAACGCCGGTAGGCCACCGGCACAGCAGAGAGCCACGGTACCAATTGCAGGTTAATGCCGGCCGGAATGCCCTTGAGCAAGCTCTGGAATAAATGGTGGTGGGTGTTGACCCAGCCCGGGTAAATCACGCAGTCCGTCGCGTCGAAGGTCTGCTCGCCCGGCAGCGGCGTGAGCGTGCCGATGGCGTCGATGAGGCCGTTGCGCACGCGCAGATCTGGCCCGGCGTGGCGCGCGTGGGGTGCGCGCTGGCCGGTTTGAATCGCGCTGGCGTTGCGCAGCAAAAAGGAGGGGGCGGATGGTGCGGATGGTGCGGATGGTGCGGATGGTGCGGATGGTGCGGATGGCGTGGACGTTGCGGTCATGGGAGCCTTTTCAAGCAAGGGCCTGCAGCAGGCCTTCGCCAATCGTTTTGCGATCCAGCCCGCGCCCAATCAACACGATTTTGCTCTCGACCGGTTTGCTGCCCCAGGGGTCAGCCGGGCGCAATTCAAACACGCGGTGAACGCCTTGCAGCACGTAGCGGCGCGTGTCACCGCCGATGCCAATGATGCCCTTGATGCGGAAAATCTCGTCGCCGCGTGTGGTGGTGAGGGTGCGCAGAAATGCCATTAACGCGTCCTGGTCATAGCTGCGCTTGAACACGAACGAGAGCGAGCTGACGGTGGGGTCGTGCGCATGCGAGGTGTCGTCGAGAAAATCGTCTGCCATCGTCATGTTGTTGACGCGCGCGAACGCGCCGATGCCGAGGATGTCGGACAGATCGACACGCGCGTGCGTGGCGCGCACGATGGAGGTGCTGGCGTTGAGCTTGCGGATGTCGGCTTCGACCTGCGCGAGCGCCGCATCATCCTGCACCAGATCGATTTTGTTGAGGATGATGCGGTCGGCGGCGATGATCTGATCGACCGCTTGATTGTCGCTGCCGTCAAGCACCGGATCGTGAATGTGCTGGCCGATGTGGCGTGCATCGACCACGGTGACGATGGCGTCAAGCGCGACTTGCGGGGCCAACTCCTTGTCGTAAAAAAAACTCGCTGCCACTGGCGTGGGGTCGGCCAGGCCGCTGGTTTCGACCACGATGTAATCAAATTCATTGCGGCGCTTGAGCAGCTTGCCGAGCACTTTGATGAGGTCGTTGCGCACATCGACAAAACAGCAGATGCAGCCGTTGGTCAGGGTGAAAATTTCCTCTTCCGATTTTTCGATCAAATCGGTATCGATTGCCACTTCACCAAATTCGTTTTCGATTACGGCGATGCGGTAGCCGTGGCGCTCGCGCAGGATGTAATTGAGCAGCGTGGTTTTGCCCGCGCCGAGAAAGCCGGTGAGGATGGTGACCGGCAGCGGGATAGCCGCTGCCGTGGCGGGCAATGCAGCGGGCGATGCAGCGGGCGGCGCAGCGGGCGATGCAGCGAGCGGCGCAGGGAAGGGCGCGGCGGGCGGCATGGCGGGGGGTACGGCGGCCAGCGCAGCAGCCGAATCAGAGGTGAGGGCGTTCATGCGGTCGTTTCCAATCCGGCAGCGGCCTGGGCGCGCAAACCGTTCAATACATCTTCCGGGGTGATTGGGTAGTGGCGAAAGCGCACGCCAATCGCGTCGTAAATCGCGTTCGCTATCGCCGGGCCGATGGCAATGATCGGGTCTTCACCGATGCCCTTGGCGCCCCACGGCCCGCCCGGGTCGGGTGCGGTTTCGAGAATGATGGTGTGGATCGGCGGCATGTCCATCGCCAGCGGCATTTTGTAATCGACAAAACCGGCGTTGAGTGATTTGCCGGTGACGGCGTCGATCTCATAGTTCTCACTCAAGGTGTGGCCGATGCCTTGCTGAATCCCACCTTCGATCTGCCCGGCCGCCGCAACCGGGTGAATCACGCGGCCCACTTCATGCACTGGCGTGACCTGCAACACCTCGATCTGCCCGGTTTCAATATCCACCGACACATCGACAAAATGCGCGGCGAAGGAATACGATTTGGTCGGGGTGTAGGTGGCCGAGCCCACCAAGTGCGCAGCCGGCTGGCCGCGCGCCATGCCGAGCGCGTCGCGCACGCTTAAGCGTATGTCAGTGCCGCGCACCGTGATGATGCCGCCGCGCACCTCGAGTTCACTGGCTGCCACTTCGAGTTGATCCGCCGCGCGTGCCAGCAGTTGCTGTTTCACATCAGACGCCGCCATTTGCGCCGCGCGCCCGCCCATGTAGGTGGTGTGGCTGGCGAAGGCGCCGATGTCCCACGGCACGGCGTCGGTATCGCCATGCATCACCGACACGCTCTCGAAGGCTAAGCCGAGTTCTTCGGCGACGATTTGCGCCAGCACCGTGTGTGCGCCGGTGCCAAGGCCGGCGGTGCCAGTGAGCAACATCGCGCTGCCGTCTTCGTTGAGTTTGACGATGGCGTTGCCTTGCTCCTTGATGCCGGGGTA
>JANOYK010000341.1:0-4657 GCA_031428855.1 Burkholderiales bacterium
ATGCAATCAAATGGTGATGGGGTGCGTGAGGATGCGTGGGCTGCGTGGGCTGCGTGGGGCCGCTTGGTGGAGCTTGGTGGAGCTTGGTGGAGCTTGGTGGAGCTTGGTGCCGGTTCAGGCAGCCAGTACGGCGGCCTTCACCGGCGCGCTCTCTGCGGGCGCGTCCAGTGCAGCGAAGGCGGCGAGGTGATGATCAACATCGCCCAGCGCGGCATCGATCATGGTGGCGCGTTTGAAGTAGTGCGACACCGGCAACTCGTCGGTCATGCCCATGCCACCGTGCATTTGTATCGCGGCCTGACCGACGAATTTGATCGCGCGACCGGCGCGCACCTTGGCGGCGTGAATCGCACGCGCGCGCTCGGCGGCGTCGGCTGAGTCAACCTTGACTGCGGCGAGATAGGCGAGCGAGCGGGTCTGCTCGACTTCCATAAACATTTCGGCGGCACGGTGTTGCAGCACCTGAAATTTTCCGATCGGCACGCCAAACTGTTTGCGCGTTTTGAGGTACTCGATGGTTTGCGCGTTGATTGCTTCCATGCAGCCCACCGCTTCGGCGCAGAGCGCGGCGATGCCCACCTGCGCCACCCGCTCGATCAAGGCATAACCCTCACCCACTTTGCCGAGCACGGCGTCGCGGCCCACAGCGGCATTGGTGAAGGTGATGTCGGCGGCGTGCATGCCGTCAATCGTGCGGTAGTCGCGCAGGCTGACACCAACTGCATTTTTGTCGATGATGAACACCGTGATGCCGGTTTTGTCACGCACCTGGCCCGCCGTGCGCGCGGATACGATCAGCTTGCCGGCCTGAGAGCCATGCAGCACAACGGTCTTGGTGCCATTGAGGCTAAAACCGTTGGTAGTCGCGGCTCCCGCAAGGGCGACGTTGTGCAATTCGTGCCGGGACTGCTTCTCGGTAAGGGCGCAGGCCAGCTTAAGCGAGCCATCCGCCACCAGCGGCAGCAACGCGGTCTTGTGCGCATCGCTGCCGCCGTGTTTGATAAACGCCGCGCCCATCACGGCGGTCGCGAAATAGGGTTCGATCACCAGACCGCGCCCCATTTCTTCCATCACCACCAGCAGATCGACGCCAGTGCCGGAGAAGCCGCCATACGGCTCAGGCACTGGCACGCCCATCAGACCCAATTCGGCCAGACCGGCCCAGGCGGTGTCACTGGTGCCTGCGCCATGAATGATTTTTTTGCGCGCATCGAACGTGTACTCCTGCGACAAATAACGCCGCACTGCATCACGCAACTGGGTTTGCTCTTCCGTAAATGAAAAGTCCATGTCTGTCTCCTACAGACCCAAAATCATCTGGGTCATGATGTTTTTCTGAATTTCGTTGGAGCCGCCGTAGATCGAAGTCTTACGAAAATTGAAGTAGTAAGCCGCGACCGGATCAATCGCCTCGCCTTTACCAGCGTCATCAAATTGCTCGACATGGAACGGCAGCGCGTGCGGGCCAATCGCTTCGAGCATCAACTCAGTGAGGCGCTGCTGCACTTCAGTGCCTTTGACTTTGAGCAGCGAGGCTTCCGGCCCCGGGCCTTTGCCGGACGCTTCGGCCGAGACCACGCGCAGCACCGTCATCTCAAGCGCCATCAATTCGATTTCGAGATCGGCGACTTTGCTGGCAAAGCGCAAGTCCTGCATCAGCGATTTGCCATCGACCTGCTGTTCGCTCGCGATATTTTTGAGGAAGGCCAGCTCGCGCTTGGAGTTGCCGACGCGGGCGATGTTGGTACGCTCGTGGCCGAGCAGATATTTGGCGTAAGTCCAGCCCTTGTTTTCTTCGCCGATCAGGTTCTCGACCGGCACTTCGACATTATCGAAAAACACTTCGTTCACTTCCGTGTCTTCGTCCATCGTGATGATCGGGCGCACCGTGATGCCGGGCGAATGCATGTCGATCAAGAGGAACGAGATGCCTTCCTGTTTCTTGACTTCGGGGTCGGTGCGCACCAGACAAAAAATCATGTCGGCGTGCTGGGCCAGGGTGGTCCAGGTCTTCTGGCCGTTGACGATGTACATGTCACCCTTGCGCTCCGCGCGGGTCTTGAGCGAGGCCAAGTCAGAGCCGGAGCCGGGCTCGGAGTAACCCTGGCACCACCAGTCGGTGCCGTCGAGAATGCGCGGCAGGTAGTGACGTTTTTGACCTTCATTGCCAAAGCGCATCATCACCGGTGCCACCATGGTGATGCCGAAGGGCAGTACCTGCGGTGCGCCGGCGCGTGCGCTTTCTTCGTCGAAGATGTGCTTTTGCGTCGGGGTCCAGCCGGTGCCGCCCCACTCCACCGGCCACGATGGCGCAACCCAGCCTTTGGTGTACAGCTTTTTATGCCAAAACTGGAAATCAGCCTTGGTCAGACGGCGGTGCCCGAGCATTTTGGCTTTGATACCGGCCGGCAAATTGGCGTCGATCCAGGCGCGCACTTCGGCGCGAAACGCTTCGTCAGCGGCGGTGTAATTGAGTTCCATGAAACGTCTCCGTTGCGGGCATATCCCGCTCTGGTGTAGAGGAGAAAGGGCGAACAATGGATGATAAGCCAATTGACTGCGGGCAGTACTGCGCTGACACAATTATTGACGCGGTGATGGATGCTGCCAGGCACGCCGCGTCCTCAGCGCCGCTGCCTAATTGAGTTCGTTCTTGTCTCTCACTGGAAATGGCAACTGCGCGACGTGGATACCCTCTTCGGCGAGGGCCTCGGCCTCCTGGCGCGAAGCGACGCCGCGAATCGAGCGGGCCGGCGTTTCGCGATAGTGCATGCGGCGCGCCTCCTCGTGAATTTTTTGGCCTACGTCTTCGGTGTTCTCGATCACGTGACGGATCATTTCACGCAATTGCGCGTGTTCGGGCGTGACTGCCACGGCAGTACCGGGCGCAGCAGCGGTGGCTGGCACGGTGGGCGTCTGGCTTGCCTCTTCGCGCGCCTGTGCGGCAGACGACGACGCGGCTGGCATCAGATTGAGGCGCGGCGCGGACAACTGCTTTTCGATTTGCGCCGAACCGCATACCGGACACGACAGCAGGCCGCGGCTTTGCTGCGATTCCATGTCGATCAGGGAGCCAAACCAGCCTTCGAAGGCATGGCGCTGCTCACACGCAAGATTGAATACGATCACGGAATGGGTTCAGTTGTATGGTGCCCGGAGCGGGACTTGAACCCGCATGCCCCTTTGCAGGAAGCGAGGGATTTTAAGTCCCTTGTGTATACCGATTTCACCATCCGGGCGAGTGGCCGGGAGTGTACTGCATGGGAGAGTGGAGGCGCGGGCCGGAGTCGAACCGACCTACATGGATTTGCAATCCAGTGCATAACCGCTTTGCTACCGCGCCGCATCCGGAAAACCGCGCCCGGACAAACCATCTGGGTGCATGCCCGGAAAAAACAACCGGAAACGAAAAAGGGGAAATGGTTATTCCCCTTTTTGGTAAATCTGGAGCGGGAGAAGAGTCTCGAACTCTCGACCTCAACCTTGGCAAGGTTGCGCTCTACCAACTGAGCTACTCCCGCGTTGTAGAGCTTTGCATTATAGCAAATTCAGACAAATATGTGCAACAGAATCGTGCAGAGAATGTGCGGGCCGGCAAACCGAGGCAATTTGGCGCGGCAACTGTGTTGTGCGGGTTAGCGTGCGGGTACGCCTGCCTCTGCGCCGCGCGCCCTGATACTGCTGCCTGTCACACTCTGGCCGCAGCCTTGATATACACCGCCATCGACACCAGTGTCAGCAGCGCCGCCGCCGAGATGAACCATAGCCCCAGCACGCGCGCCTCGAACAAGCCCATGAAGTTGTCGTGAAACAGCAATAGCGGAATCGCAATCATCTGCACGATGGTTTTGATCTTGCCCATCGCGTTGACCGCGACCCGTTTGGCGGCCCCGGTCTGCGCCATCCATTCGCGCAGCGCCGAAATCGCGATCTCGCGCCCGATGATGATGAGCGCAATCACCGCATGCACACGCAACAATTCGACCAGCACGATGAGGGCCGCGGCCACCATCAATTTGTCGGCTACCGGATCGAGAAACGCGCCGAACGCTGACTGCTGATTGAGTTTGCGCGCCAGCCAGCCATCGAGCCAGTCGGTAATGGCGGCGAGCACAAACATGAAGGTCGCTGCCTGATTTTTTTCGTGGGCAGCCAGCCATGCATCTGGCAAATAAAACACCCCCACCACCAGCGGGATCAAAATGATGCGCAGCCAGGTCAGCAGGTTGGGAATATTCAACTTCGCGCCGGCCTGCATTTAACGCACCTCTTCCACACGCAGATAGATGCGCCGCTCCAGCGCGCCTGCCGCGGACGAGCGCGCCAGAACGCCGCTCGATTCCGAGGCGCTGCTTTGGCTGATGCCGCCGACTTCGATCCATTGCCCGAGCTTGCCGCTGAGCGTGGTGCTGGCGCGGTTGACATTGGCGCTGCCTGCGCCCAGATTGGCGGGCGTATCGCGCTGGGTCGAGATGTCAATGAAAACCGTGTCACCGTTGACACGCGGCGTGGCGTAAAAGCCCGACACAATATCGCGCGGCGTGGCGGTCTCCAGCACCACCACCCCGTTGACCGTGCGTGTCACGGTGCGTGATGGCACCAGTTGCGAGGTGCCGGCGCTGATATACGCGGGCGCGCCTTCCTGGGTGCACACCTG
>JANOYK010000342.1:0-18689 GCA_031428855.1 Burkholderiales bacterium
GTTCAGAGCCGCCCTTTGGTCCGATGCGAGTTTCAGTCCGGTGCCGTCAAGCAGGCGGTGTTCCGGCATGCCGGGCAAGGCTGGGTGGCGCAGGTGCCACGCAGCGACTGCCGCCAGCGCCGCTTGCCGCGCGCTGTGCCAGTGCGCCGGCAGGAAGCCGGTGTCGGGCGTCACGCGCTGCATGCCGCTTTGCAAGATCAGGGCATCGAGCGTGGCCGGGAGCAGATTGCGGCATGCCGCGAAGTTGGCGAGGTTGAGTCCGTTCGGGCACACCGCGAGCGCGGCAGCGAGTGCGGCAGCGTGATCTGCAACCGCCATCGCCTTGAGATAGGCGAGGCGGGCCGGCCGCGCCCGCCCGCGCGGCGGGGCGAACACGTCGATCACTTTTCCGCCGCCTACGGTGCGTTGGGCTGACTGGTCGCGCACGATCACGGTGTCGCCGTGGCACGCGCCCAGCGGGCGGTCGAGCACCAGTTGCGCCAGACCGCTTGCGCCGGGGGCGAGCGCGTTGGTCTCCAGCAGCGCAATACGCCCGGTCACGTCGGCTGCACCGATATGGGCATGCACTGGCGTCCAGTGTTTGAACGGGCGCGCTTCTGCGGCCAGCACGCGCAGCGTGAAGTCGATGCGCGTGGCGGGCGCTGCGGCACCGTCGGCCACGATCCAGTCGCCGCGCGCCAGGCTGGTGTGCGCCACCCCGCTGCCAGCCAGATTAAGTGCGCAGCGCTGGCCTGCCGTGGCGCGCTCGGCCGCGTGGTTGTGCGCGTGCAGGCCGCGCACGCGCGCGTGTGCGCCAGCCAGCAGTGCGTACACCTCATCGCCCACGCGCACTTCACCGGCAATCACGGTGCCGGTCACCACCAGACCGGCGCCGGCCACGGTGAAGGCGCGGTCTACTGTCATGCGAAACCTGCCGCCGCGCGGCTCTGCGTGGTGTGCGCTGTGCAAGCTGAGCAGGTGCGCACGCAGGGCGGGCAAGCCGGCACCGCTGATCGACGAGAGCGGAAACACCGGGGATGCTGCGAGCGAGGTGGGGGCGAGCAGCGCATGGATTTGCTGCGCCACGTGCGCTACCCGCGCCGCCTCGACAGCATCAATTTTGGTCAGTGCCACCGCGCCCACGCGCACGCCGAGCAGGTCGAGTATGGCGAGGTGCTCGCGGGTTTGCGGCATCGGGCCGTCATCGGCCGCAATCACCAACAGCGCGCAGTCGATGCCGGCCACACCTGCGAGCATGTTGTGGACGAAGCGTTCGTGGCCGGGCACGTCGATGAAGCCCAGCGCTGCTGGGTCTGCGGCGGCAGCGTGGGGGTCTTCACGCTTGAGGTAAGCGAAGCCGAGATCAATCGTCATGCCGCGCCGCTTTTCTTCCGGCAGGCGGTCGGCATCAATGCCGGTGAGGGCCTTGACCAATGAGGTTTTGCCGTGATCGACGTGGCCTGCGGTGGCGATAATCATGGGGGCGGCATTGGGGCGATGCGTTGACGGTGCGGTGCGTTGACGGGCGATGCGTTGACGGGGCGATGCGATGGCGGTGCAGCGGTACGGCGTGCGCGGCCCGCGTCAGGTGAACGAAGGCAGAAGCGCAAGTTGCGTGTTCAACGCATTCGCCTCTTCGGCACAGCGCAAATCAAGCACCAGCGCATCATGTTCAATACGCCCGATCACCGGCACCGGCAATGCGCGCAGCGCGGCGGCGAGACGGTTCAACGCCGCGCCGCGCCCGCGCACAGCCAGCGGCGTGATGGCCAGCCCGGCGCTGGGCAATTGTTCAAGCGGCTGCGCGCCCGAGCCGGCCTCACTGGCGCAATCGTGTGCTGTCACCGTGGCCCATCCAGCCAGCTTGGCTGCGAGCACTGGCTGCACTTGCGCCGCGCAAGCGCGTATCGACGCCACGCTGCGCGTGAGCAGGCGCAGCGCCGGCACGCGCTCGCACAGGCGCTCGGGGTGGAGGTACAGGCGCAGCACCGCTTCAAGCGCCGCCAACGTCATCTTGTCCACTCGCAGCGCGCGCTTCAATGGGTTGCGTTTGATTTTCGCGATTAAATCGGCGCGGCCAGCGATGACGCCGGCCTGCGGGCCACCGAGCAATTTGTCACCGCTGAAGGTGACGATATCTGCGCCCTGCGCCAGCGTTTCACGCACGGTCGGCTCGCGCGGCAGGCCGAGTGCCGCCAGATCGATCAACGAACCCGCACCGAGGTCGATCACGAACGGCACACCGCGTTCGCGGCACAGGGCCGCCAGTTGACTCTCGGGCACCGCTGCGGTAAAGCCGCGCACCACAAAATTGCTGGTGTGGGCCTTCATCACCAGCGCGGTCTTGGGGTTGATCGCCCCGGCAAAATCGGCCAGGTGGGTGCGGTTGGTGGTGCCGACTTCGCGCAGCTTGCAACCGGCGCGCGCCATGATGTCAGGCAGGCGGAACGAGCCGCCGATCTCGATCAACTCGCCGCGCGACACCGGCACTTCGCGCTTCAAGGCCAGCGCGCCCAGCACCAGCAGCACCGCAGCGGCGTTGTTGTTCACCACAGTGGCAGCCTCGGCACCGGTCAGCCGCAGGATGAGGGCTTCGACATGATCGTCACGGTCGCCACGCGCGCCACGCGCCAAGTCGAATTCAAGATTGCTCGCGCCCGCTGCCACAGTGGCGATGGCGTCGAGCGCCTCTTGCGGCAGCGGCGCGCGGCCGAGGTTGGTGTGCAGCACCGTGCCGGTGAGGTTGAACACCGGGCGCAAGCTGGGGCTGAACAGTTGCTCGATGCGCGCTTGCGCGCCGTGCAGGATGGCGTCTTCGCCCGGTGGTGCGGTTGCAGACATGGAGGCAGATGCAAGCCGCGATTCGTTATCTGCACCGCTTGGCGTTGCACTGTCCATCCCAGTGCGCAGCCCAGCGCGGCACGCCGCAAGCTCGGCGCGAATCGCATCAATCACGGCGGCCCGCCCGAAGCGCTCGGCCAGCGCGTGGGCGCGCGCATGGTTGGCCAGCCGGTCTACCGGGGGCAAATGCAGCGCGGCCTGCGTGGTGTTGGACGCCATGCTTTACGCCACCGTATACGCAGCAAACACCTTGTTGGAATTGAAGATGTGAGTCTCGACAAATGTGCTCCAGTCGAGCCTGGCACCGAGCTCCTGCATCGCCCCTTGCAGCGGGCACCAGTTGAGCACTTCATGCTGGCCGGCGTATTCAATCGACTGCGTGGTCTGGCCGCGCCAGGCCGCGTAATCCTGCTCCACCAGCGCGCGGTACAAGGCGCGGTCGCCCGGAGTGTCGGGCCGCAAGCGCCAGGTGTGGTCGCACAAAAACGCATGCGACCAGCTCGACGACGCCATCAGCGCGACGCGCCAAGGCGACGCCCGCAGAATGCGCGCCGCCGCCGCGCCCAGGTCCATCAGGCGCGCCGGTGCGGGCGAAGGCGGGTCCAGATCAAGCGCATCGTTAATGTTGGTCAAAAACCCGCGCGCCGAAATCACCTTGCCGCCATAGCAGTTGACCGGAAACGCAATGGTGGGATAGTCCCAGCCGGTGCGGTCGTAATCGAGATACAAAATCGCGTTGGTAAACGCATGCGCCACGCTCGGATGATGCAGCGGCTTGTAGGCATAGGCCACGTCGAACCCGGCCTGCAGCAAACCGCTGGTCAAGTGCTTGCCAATGTCACGCCGCCCGCGCAGGCGGTAATGTTTGTCCGGCCCTTCACCCCACGCGTTCGGCTTGCCGCCTGCCATCATCGACGAGCCCTGCGCGTGCCGCCACGGATACACATCGAGATCGTCATACGCACACACCGTGAACGGCGGAATCACGTCCTCGCGGAAATTTTCATACTGGTCGTCACCCCAGATCAGCACCACATCGGGTTTGAAGTCATCCAGCGCGGCGCGTACCCGGCGAAACTGCGCCACCAGCGCAGCGCGGTGCGCGGCAGCGGCGGCGACACCGCTATCGCTGCCCCATTCGGCCTGCATGACGGCGGGCCAGTTACGCGGCTCCTTGTGCTCAGCCGGAATGCCGGGGTCTTTGAGCGTGGTGCGCAAAATCCCCGCCATCTGCGCATCCGGTGTGGACAGCGGTGGGTAATGCGACAGGCCTAAGCCGAGGATTTCTGCCATTGGTGCTGTCTCCGTGTCTGGCGCAGGCAATCAAAACAAATGTTGTCACAGGCTGCAACCCTAAGAGCCGCTCCCAGAGCCATTCTCGAAGGCCATGCCGCCAGCAGGCCCGGCCTACAAGCTTTTGCGGCGCATGCGCAGAATGAAGCTGGCGTGAATCCGGCTTCATTTGTGCAGGCACCCCGATGAATCGCTACTGAAACGCCTGAATCCCGGTCTGCGCGCGCCCCAAAATGAGCGCGTGAATATCGTGCGTGCCCTCGTAGGTGTTGACCACTTCGAGGTTGACCATGTGGCGGATGATGCCGTACTCATCCGAGATGCCGTTGCCGCCGAGCATGTCGCGCGCCAGGCGTGCGATGTCGAGTGATTTGCCGCAGGAGTTGCGCTTCATGATCGAGGTGATCTCGACGGATGCGGTGCCGTCGTCTTTCATGCGCCCGAGGCGCAGGCACCCCTGCAGACCCAGCGTGATTTCGGTTTGCATGTCGGCGAGTTTTTTCTGGATCAACTGATTAGCCGCGAGCGGGCGGCCGAACTGCTTGCGGTCGAGCACGTATTGGCGCGCGCGATGCCAGCAGTCTTCGGCGGCGCCGAGCGCGCCCCAGGCGATGCCGTAGCGCGCAGAATCCAAACAGGTGAACGGACCTTTGAGGCCTTCCACATTCGGCAATTCGTTTTCTGCTGGCACGAACACCTCATCCATCACGATCTCGCCGGTGGTGGAGGCGCGCAGGCCAAACTTGCCGTGAATCGCCGGGGCGCTCAAGCCCTTCATGCCTTTTTCCAGAATGAAGCCGCGGATGCGTCCGGCATCGTTCTTGGCCCACACCACGAACACATCGGCGAAGGGTGAATTGGAAATCCACATCTTGGCCCCGGTGAGCAGGAAGCCGCCATCGACCGACTTGGCGCGCGTAATCATCGAGCCGGGGTCGGAGCCGTGGTTCGGTTCAGTCAGGCCGAAGCAGCCAATCCACTCGCCGCTGGCCAGCTTGGGCAGGTATTTCACGCGCTGCGCTTCGGAGCCGAACTGGTAAATCGGCAGCATCACCAATGACGACTGCACGCTCATCATTGAGCGGTAGCCGGAGTCGACGCGCTCGACTTCACGTGCGATCAGGCCGTAGGCAACGTAGCCGAGCGCCGGGCCGCCGTATTGCTCGGGGATGGTGGGGCCGAGCAGGCCGACCGCGCCCATCAAGGGGAACAGACCGGGATCAGAGGTTTCGTTGCGGAACGCGTTGAGAATTTTCGGGGCGAGGGTGGACTGGCAAAAATCATGCGCCGCATCGCGCACCATGCGCTCGTCTTCAGTGAGCTGGTCGTTGAGCAGGAGCGGGTCGTCCCAGTGGAATTGGGCTTTGGCTTGCGTGGCGGACGACATGGAATTTCCTCTCGACAAATGGGAAGCTGGGGAGGCCAGAATTATATTCGCGCGCTTGTGGCGCACGGTGCCGGATCACATCGTGCAAATGGGGTGAATGGTGAATGGGTGAATGGGTGAATGGTGAATGGTGAATGGTGAATGGCGAATGCGGGGGTGTGCTGCCGCTGCACCTCCGCGCTGCGCAAGCTACTCCGCCCGCGCCCCGGAAATTTTCACCGCTTGCGCATTGCGGCGCGTATCAGCCGCGAGAAACGCGGCGAACTCCTCCGGCGTGCTGGCCACCAGTTCGTAACCCTTGGCGGCGATTTCTTTTTGCAAAAACTCCGGGTCGCGCAGCACGCGTGTGACCTCGGCATGCAATGTGGCGATCACCTCACGCGGCGTGCCGGCCGGGGCGAACAAGCCGAACCATGCGTTGGCCGGCACATCGGCGAAGCCTTGCTCGGCGAAGGTCGGTACCTCGGGCATTAACGGCAGGCGTGCCGCACCGCCGATGGCGAGTGCTTTCAAGCGGCCGGCCTTGATGTGCGCCTGCGCCGATGCTGCGCCCGAGAACGTCAACTGCACTTCACCGGCAATCGCGGCAGGCACTGCCTGCGGAATGCCTTTGTAGGGCACATGCACGATGTCCGTGCCACTCTGGTTTTTGAAAATCTCCATCGCCAGATGCGGCTGACTGCCGATGCCGTAGGAGGCGTAGTTGAGTTTTCCCGGTTGCGCCCTCGCGTAAGCAATCAGCTCTTTCAAATTGCTCACCGGCAGTGCTGCATTGGCGACCAGCAATTGGTTGAGGAACACCAGTTGGGTGATCGGCGCAAAGTCTTTGACCGGGTCATAGGGCAGCTTGGCGTAGAGGTGTGGGTTGATGCTGATGGTGGCATCGGTGGTGACCATCAGTGTGTGGCCATCGGGTGCGGCGCGCGCCACTGATTCGGCGGCGACGATGGTGCCGGCGCCGGGTTTGATTTCGATCACCACTGGCTGATTGAAGCGCTGCGCCAAGCGCGCGCCAACCAGGCGCGACAACACATCAATACCGCCGCCGGCCGGGTAGGGCACGATGATGCGCACCGGTTTGGCTGGATAGGGTTGCGCCTGCGCCGGGCCGGATGCGCCGGCCAACAGCGCACAGAGCGCGAACAGGGTGGTCAGCAATTTCATGGTGGATGCCTGGTGGTCAATGCTTTGCGGCCTTGTGCCCCAACAGTCAGTCTGGCACAACGGCAGTCGCTTCAATCTCCACCCGCGCTTCGGGCTCGATCAGCGCGGTGACGCCAATCGCCGCCATCGCCGGGAAATGTTTGCCGATGATCTCTTTATAGATCGCGCCGATGGCGGGCCAGGCGTTGACGTATTCATCGCGGTCGCGCACGTACCAGGTCAGGCGCACAATGTGTTCGGGCTTTGCGTTGGCTTGTTTCAGCACGGCGGCGATGTTGAGCAGGGTCTGGCGTGTTTGCCCGGCGAAGTCGAGTGCGGGCCAGGTGGGCCGGCCGGTGGCGTCGCAGCGGGCCGCGTCCCAGCCGACTTGCCCGCCGACGAACACCAGCGTGCCGCGCGCGGCGACGCCGTTGGCGTAGCCCTTGGGCTTGGCCCAGGAGGGTGGTTGCAGAATGTGCATGTGGCGCTCCTTGCGTTGCGTCTGGCGTGGAATTACTTTAGACTTAAAGTAATTGTAGCGAAGACCGTTTGAGGTGTCCAATGCGAGTCGAGCAATGAAAATCGAAGTCCTCGGTGGCGGGCCGGCCGGTTTGTATGCGTCGATTCTGATTAAAAAGAGTTTCCCCAGCGCGCAGATTCATGTGACCGAGCGCAATGCGCCGACCGACACATTTGGTTTTGGCATCGTGCTCTCCGACGAGACGCTGGAAAATTTGCGCCGCGCCGACGAGCCGAGCTACCGCAACATCGCGCGCAGCTTCGCCTACTGGGACGACATCTACGTCCACTACAAACAGCATGTGATGAAGTCGGGCGGGCACGGCTTCTCCGGTTTGCGCCGCCTCAACCTGCTGTCGATTTTGCAGATTCGCGCGGCGCAGCTTGGCATTGGCATTGATTACCAAACTGCCGCGCCTGCCATAGATGAGGTGGCGCGTGAGGCGGATCTGGTGATCGCCGCCGACGGCATCAACAGCGCCGTGCGCGAGCAGTGGCAGCAGCATTTCAAACCGGCCACCGAATTACGCACCAACAAATTTTGCTGGCTCGGTGCCGATATGGAGCTGCCCGGTTTCACCTATGCATTCAAGGAGAACGAGCACGGCATCTGGAATCTGCACGCCTACATGTTTACCAAACCGGGCGATGCACCGCAATGCACGTTTGTATTGGAGACCACCGATGCCGCGTTCAACAGCGCAGGCCTTGCAGTGGACGACGAGGCACGCACGGCGGCCTATTGCGAGGCGTTGTTTGCCAATGTGCTGAACCGCCATCAAGTGCTGACCAACCGCTCGCACTGGCGCAATTTCCCCACCATCAAGTGCGAGAAATGGCAGCACGAAAACGTGGTGTTGCTGGGCGACGCTGCCCATACCGCGCACTGGTCGATTGGCTCGGGCACCAAGCTCGCGCTCGAAGATGCGATTGCGCTCAATGCGTCGCTGCAGCGCATTGCCGGCATCCACACCGGGGAGGGCCGCGCTGCGCCGGTATGGAACAACCCGGCCAGCACGCCGCTGCAAGAGATTGATTTACGCGCTGCGCTGGCTGACTACGAGGCGACGCGGCGCGAAGAAGCCGACCGCATCCAGCACTCGGCCAATGTGTCGCTGGCGTGGTTTGAGAACGTGCGCCGCTTCTGGAACATGCACCCGGTGCAGTTCAACTTCAGTCTGATGAGCCGCTCGAAGGCGATCACGTTTGAGAACATGCGGCTGCGCGATGCGGCCTCGGTGGCGGAGTTGGAACAGTGGTGGAATGATGATGCCGCCAACACCGAAGGCTTGCCTGCGGCACGCGCGGCTGATGCAGGCGGCACTGTGGCTGCCGCAGGCGGCACAGCGGCTGCCGGTGCCCGCGCCGCTGATGCCAGCAGTGCTGCAAGGAATCCTGCTGCGCGGGTGCGCGTGCCGCCGATGTTCTCACCGTTCCATCTGCGCGGCATGGGTTTGCGCAACCGTGTGGTGGTGTCGCCGATGGCGCAGTACATGGCGCAGGACGGCACGCCCGGCGACTGGCATCTGGTGCATTACGGTGCGCGTGCGGTCGGTGGTGCGGGCTTGCTGTTTACCGAGATGACCTGTCCCTCGGCCGATGCACGCATCACGCCCGGCTGCACCGGCTTGTACCGCGAGGCACACACGCAAGGCTGGAAGCGCATCGTCGATTTTGTCCACGCCAACAGCAGCGCAAAAATCTGCCTGCAGCTCGGCCACGCCGGGCGTAAAGGCTCGACCCAGTTAGGCTGGCACGAGATGGATCGGCCCTTGCGTAAGGCGGAAGACAACTGGCCGCTGTTTGCGCCCTCGCCGCTGGCCTATGACGACGGCAACCAGGTGCCGCGCGCGATGACGCGCGCCGACATGGATCGTGTGCGTGACGAGTTTGCCGCCAGCGCCCAGCGCGGCGTCAGTTGCGGCTTCGACATGCTCGAACTGCACATGGCGCACGGCTATCTGCTCGCCAGTTTCATCACGCCGGTGACCAACCGCCGCAGCGATGAATACGGCGGCACCCTCGCCAACCGCCTGCGCTGGCCGCTCGAAGTGTGGGACGCCGTGCGTGCGGTGTGGCCGCATGACAAACCAATGAGCGTGCGTTTATCCGCCACCGACTGGATCACGGGTGGCATCACCGGCACCGACACGGTCGAGATCGCCAAAATTTTCAAGGCCCACGGGGCTGATTTGATCGATGTGTCGAGCGGGCAAACCGGCCCGGCATCGAGGCCGGTATATGGCCGCATGTTTCAGGCGCAGTTTTCCGAGCAGGTGCGTTACGACGCCGGGATTGCAACCATGGCGGTGGGCGCGATCACGAGCGCCGATCAGGTCAACACGCTGCTTGCCTCAGGCCGCGCCGATCTGGTCGCGCTGGCGCGGCCGCATCTGGCTGATCCGCACTTCACGCTGCATGCAGCGGCCGAATACGACTGCCGCGATGTCGGCTGGCCCAAGCAATATCTGAGTGGCGCGCAGCAGGCGCACACGCTGGCGGCACGTGCCAAGGAAGCCGCGCTGCAAAAGGAGCATGAATTGAAGCTGGCGCGCCAGCAGGGGCACAAGCACGCACACAAGCACGCACACAAGCAGGATGTGCGTTAACGCGCTGCTGCTTTTTCCACGGTGAAGCGCCCGGTTTCAAAATCGGTGCCGCGAATCAGCAACTCTCCCATGCGCATGCGCGTGACGATGCCGCTGCGCCAGACATCGACCACGCGCTCCGGTTTCCACCAGCCATAGGGCACAATCAATTTTGGGGCGGCGGCTGGTTCGAGCAAAAATGCCGGCGCGACTTCCTGGTACAGGCTGCCATCGCGCCCGCCGTGGCCGCGCATCACGGCAGTGAAGACCTGCCCTGGCAGCAGCTTGATGCCGGCCGAAATGGCGGGCGTATAGCTGGCCGCGTCTTCCTGCACCCAGCGCACTTCGCCGAGCGCAAAATCCACCTGCCGCGCCGCTGCCCGCTGCACTGTGCTGCCCTGTTTTTGCTTGGCCGTTTCAATCCGGATGCCCATCAGGCAGGCGCGCGACAGCCGCCCGCCCTCAATGCTGCGCGAGGCGCGCAGCCCCTCGCCGCTGCGGTCGAGGATGCGCCAGGGGGCGGCTTCACCGCTGTCCGCCAGTTCGGAGCGCCGCGCCGCGCCTTCTTCACCCGGCCGGGTGCCGGCCGCGTAGACTTGAAATTCGCGCGGCACGGCAAAATCAGCGCCGCTTGCGAGCCGGAAGATCGCGTACAAACCGGATGCCACCGCCGCCGTCTCGTCGGTGCGCGCGCGGGTCTCGCCGCGAATCTCGCCGGTGCCGCACCAGACCTTGTGCAGGCGCGCCAGCAAGCCGCTCAATTCCGGACGCGAAATCGGCAGCACGTCGAGTGAGGCCAGCGCTTCGCCCGCAGCCAGTTTTTGTGAGCACGCCAGCAGCGCGCCGGCCAGCCGCGTGTTGTTGAGCAGGTGGGTGGCGCCGGCCGCTTTAAGCACGCGCAGGCGGCCGGTCGAACTCACGGTGCTGTCGGTCACCGCTTCGCTGGCTTGCCAGGTGCAGTCAATATACGGTTCGAGAATGCCGGTCAGCGCCAGGGTCGCGTCGAGATTGCGCGGCGTCATCGCACCGGCCTGGGCTGAGGCGAGCAGCACCACCCGCCCGTAGGTGACGTTGATCGCCGAGACACCATTCGGATTGAGTTCGTCCGGCACCGCCAGTTTGTCCAGCCCGAGCGAGTTGGCCTTGTCCACCACACGGTGCAATTCGAGCCATACCCCCGGCGCAATCACCTGGCGCGCGCGGTAGTCTTCAATCATGCGGCTGACCAGCGCATGCACACAGCGCTGCAATGAAGCAGCCAGATTCTGGCTGCGTAAGTCCGATTCAGGCTCGCGCTCGAATTGCTGGCAGCACATCCAATAGAGGTCGGACAGTTTGCCAAACAGGCCCTGCATCGCCGTCAGCATGGCGCGCTCGGGCGCAGCCAGCGGCAACGGGCGGTCGGCGTACCAGGCTTTGGCGAGGCGCGCGATTTCGCCCGGCAGCGCCAGGCGCAGGCGCTCGAGCAGCGGCACCAATTGCAGCGCTGGCAAACCGGCACCGCCGAATTGTTCGAGCGTCTCGTCCAGACTGGAGACGGCACCCTCGACCGGCTGCTGCTTGAGACGGTCAAGCCAGGCGGAGAGAGCAACGGAGTCAAGCAGCATCATATAGGCGCGTCAGTGTGGTTTAAAGGTTTGGTCATTCTAGCCCCGCTGGCTGCGCTGACGGGATCTACCCGGATAGCATACCCGGCCTGTGAGCCTTGGCAGGAGCGCGTCTTGGCAGGAGCGCGTCTTGGCAGGAGCGCATCTTGGCAGGAGCGCATCTGGGCAGGAGCGCATCTGGGCAGGAGCGCGCCACACCGGCATGGGCCGGTCTGCAGCGCCGGCCCACATCGCCGGCCCATAGCACAGCCCATAGCGCAGGCCCATAGCGCAGGCCTACAATCGAACCAGTTCATTTCGCACACGGTTTCATGTCCGCAACTTCCCCGCCTCCAGTGGTTGTGATCGGCACCGGCATCATCGGTGCGTGTGTTGCAGCCTATCTGCAACGCGACGGCCATCGGGTCACCCTGATCGATCACGCCGCACCGGGCAGCGGCGCATCGCTCGGCAATGGCGGCATGCTGTCCGGCTCATCCATCATTCCGGTGGCGATGCCGGGTGTCGCCGCCAAGGTGCCGGGCTGGCTGATGGATTCAGCCGGGCCGCTCACGATCCGCTGGACTTATCTGCCCGCGCTCGCGCCCTGGCTGTGGCGGTTTTTGGCCGCTGCCACGCCTGAGAAAATCGAAGCGCAGGCAGCCGCATTGCGCGCGCTGCTGGCCCCCTCGCTCGACAACTACGCGCCGATCGTGCGTGACGCCGGGGCGTCGCACCTGATCCACCAGCACGGCACGCTGTATCTCTACGACAGCGCGCACAGTTTTCACAACGATCAGCGCAATACAGACATCCGCCTGCGCAATGGTGTGGCAATCGAAGACGTGATTGGCCCAGACCTGCGCGCGCTCGAACCGGATCTCGCGCCGCGCTTCACTCACGCTCGTCTGGTGCGCGCCAACGGCCACGTGTCGGACCCGCGCGCGCTGGTTGAGGCGCTGGCAGCGCATGCGGTCACGCGCGGCGCAACCTTGGTGCGCGAGCGTGTCACCGGCTTCGAGCACAACGGCGCGGGCATCAACGCGGTGGTCACCGGGACCGGACGCCATGCCGCATCGCACGTGGTGCTGGCCTGCGGCGCATGGTCCCGGCCGCTCGCCGCGCAACTCGGTGACCGGGTCCCGCTCGACACCGAGCGCGGTTACCACGTCATCGTCAAACATCCGGAAAAAGGCCCGCGCACGCCGACCCTGCATGTCGATGGCAGCTTTGGCGCGACGCCGATGGACATGGGCCTGCGCATCATCGGCACGGTCGAGCTGGCCGGTCTGGATGCGCCGCCCAACTGGAAGCGCGCTGATCTGCTGCTGCGCAAGGCGCAAGCACTCTATCCTGGCCTCGCCGCTGGTCTTACCCACACGGTTGCCGCTGGCCCCACCCCCGGCCGCGCGCAAGACAGCGCGGATCAACGCCTCACGCGCTGGCTCGGCTTTCGCCCGAGCATGCCCGACTCCCTGCCGGTAATCGGCGCATCATCACGTTTCGCCAATGCATGGCACGCGTTTGGCCACGGCCATGTAGGCATGTGCGCCGGCTCGACCACCGGGCGCGTGATGGCTGATTTGATTGCCGGGCGCACGCCGTGCGTGTCGGTGGAAGCGTTTAGTCCGCGCCGGTTTTGATCCAACGCATGCGCCATGCTTAACCGGTGGCCAGCAACTTGCGCGGCCGCCCGCCTTTGGCACCATTCTCACGCGATGCAGCGGCCTTGGCTTCACTGCTGCGACTGCCGTTGCGCGCAGCAATGACGCTGGCGGCCATTGCCATCAACGGCGCACTGGCCGATACCAGACCGGCAATCGATACATCAAGATCGCGCTCTTCAAGACACAACGCTCCGCCGCCAAAGCCAATGCTCAGGCGGCCCAGTTCCGGGGCGCTCAGTTGCGCCAGTTCCGGGTAATTCTTCACTGGTAACACGATCGCGCTGTGATCGGTGAAACCGATCAACAAAGATTTGAGGGGGCGCAGATATTGCACCGCCGATGCGCGCAAACCCGGTGGCCGCAATTCCTTGCCGCGTGCAATGGCGCGCGCCAGCACTGCTGGCGTGACCGGCTCATCAAATCTGTCGCGTGCCTTGATGGTTTTCATAACGCAATCTCCACTGAGTTTGAGCGGCCTGCCAACTGCAACACGGTTTTGTAGTCCTGTATGTCAAACCGCGCCGCCTGAATCAACACAGCACCGGCGCGTTTGTGTCGCACCGTCACCACTTCCTGCGCTGCCGCATCCCAACACTGGTGAATCAAACAAACCGACTGCATCGCGCTCCACCAGAGTTCGCGCGCTTTGCGCAGGTTGTGCGGTTCCTTGACGGTCTGACGCAACTCCTCAAGCAGCCGTGCGGACGGTTGATTTTTTGCAGGCGTCACATCCCACAGGCGAACACTCTGATGCCAAAAACTAAATTCAAAACGGGCGTCCCACTTATCGGTGCCGGTATGCAGATGCGGCGGGCAATGCTCGTTCCGCGTGAGCACCGCAAGCACCAGACCTTTGTGAGTGCATATCTTCATAATAACCTAACCGATGGGTTTTAATAGATAGAGAATGGATAGAATGGATAGAGGGAATAGAGTGCCCGTGAAGTGGTGAATCGGGCGGCGCGACTCTACCCGTTCGCATCCTGCTGGCGCGGTGACGCGGTGATTTGGCGTTTGGTGCATCATTCCTGAAAAGCGCGTTGCTTGCAACTGGATGCCGTGAACCGGCACGCGCAAGTCTGCCTATACGAACGCGTTACCACCGGAGTGAACGCGTGACCACCGGAGAATCACATGCTGCAAGAACGCATCGAAGCCAAATGGATTGACTGTTTTGCTGACACCTTCAGGCTGTGCGGCGTCAAGGCGGGTGACACGGCGGCGGTGTTGTCGGAAACCCAGTCGCGCCCGGTCAACGTGCAGCTCGCGGAACTGGCGCTGGCGCGGCTCGGCGCGCAGGTGTTTCATCTGGTGCTGGCCAGCCCCAAGCTCACCGCGCCGGTGCCGGTGCGCTCAACCGGCGCGTCCGACGCGCTGGCGCGGCTGGCACCGGTAGTGCAGGCCTTGAGCGCCTGCACCTTCGTCGCCGACCTCACGGTAGAAGGTTTACTGCACGCGCCCGAACTGCCGGATATTCTCAAAGGCGGCGCGCGTGTGCTGATGGTGTCGAATGAGCACCCCGAAGTGCTGGAGCGCTGCGCGCCCGATGCGGCGCTCGAACCCAAGGTCAAAACCGGGATGAAACTGCTGCGCGCGGCCAAGTCGATGCAGGTGACTTCAATTGCGGGCACGGATTTGCACATCACGCTGCAACACGAGACGGAAAGCGGTGCGTCTGCTGCTGAAGTTGGTGGCGGCGCGGCCACCGGGGCCGGTAGCGGTGCGATTGCCCGCGTTGGCGGCGGCTGGGGTTACACCGCCAGACCGGGCACGATTTCGCACTGGCCGGGCGGCTTGTGTCTCGCCTTTCCCGCTGCGGGCAGCGTCAACGGCACGCTGGTGCTGGCCGAGGGCGATGTCAATCTCACCTTCAAGCGTTATCTCGAAAAACCGATTGTGCTCACGATTGAAAATGATTACGTCACCAACATCGCGGGTGAATCGCTCGATGCCGAACTAATGCGCGGCTACTTCGCCGCCTGGGGCGATCAGGAGGCCTACGCGGTCTCCCATGTAGGCTGGGGCATGAACCCGCAGGCGCGCTGGGACGCAATGCAGTTCTACGACAAAAAAGATTTCAACGGCACCGAGCTGCGCGCCTTCGCCGGCAACTTCCTCTACTCGACTGGCGCGAACGAAGTGGCGGGCCGCCACACGCTCGGCCATTTTGATTTGCCGCTGCGCAACTGCTCGGTGATGCTCGATGGCGTCATCGTGGTCGATAGCGGTGTGCTGCAAGGAGACCTCGCATGACCGCCGCCGCGGCATCCCCCTCCGCCGCCGCGGCATCCCCCTCCGCTGCCACGCGCTATTCGCCGCCTTGTATTGCGGGCGAGTACAGCACGCTCACGGACAAACAGACAACGCTGCTCGCGATTGCCGCTGACCTTGGCCGCAACAAATTCGCCGCGCGCGCGCAGCAAATCGACCGCGACGCGGTGTTCCCGTTCGAGAACTACGCCGACCTGCGCGCAGCCGGCCTGCTCAACATTTGCGTGCCCGCGCAATACGGCGGCTGGGGTGCTGACCTTGCCACTTACGCGATGGTCGCCGCCGAAATCGGCCGGCACTGTGGCGCGACCGCGCTCACCTGGAACATGCACGTGTGCTCGACCATCTGGTCCAGCTTCATCGCTGATGATCTCGACATGACATCTGCTCAGCGCGCCGATCATGAGCACAACCGCGCGCTGCATTACGAGCGCATTGTCAAACACGGCAAGGTGTATTCGCAGCCGTTCTCCGAGGGCGGCGCGGCGGCGGCGGGTAAAGCGCCGTTTGGCACTCTCGCAAAAAAAGTGGCAGGAGGCTACGTCGTCAACGGCAAAAAAATCTTCGCGTCCCTGGCCGGCGCGGCTGACTACTACGGCATTTTGTGTACCGTCGACAAGCCCGGCGCAACCCAGCGCGACGCGCTCTATCTGGCGGTTGACAAGAACGCGCCGGGCGTGACGGTGCAGGGCGACTGGGACCCGCTCGGCATGCGCGGCACGGTGTCACGTAATTTGATTTTCAAAGACGTGTTCGTGGCAGAGTGCGAGCGGCTGATGCCCGAAGGCTTGTATGCCCAAGCCGCGACGCGCTGGCCGCACATGTTCGCCACACTCTCGCCTACTTACATGGGGATTGCGCAGGGCGCGTATGACTTCACGATTCAATATTTGCGAGGGGAAATGCCCGGCACACCGCCAGTGAAACGGCGCATGTACCCGACCAAGCAAATCGCGGTGGCGGAAATGAAGGTCAAGCTTGAACAAACCCGCGCCATTTTTTTGCAGAACGTGCATGCCGCGCGGGTCGACCCGCCCAAGGAGGTGCGTCTGGGCATGTATGCAGCGCATTACAGCGTGATGGAAAACGCCAACGACATCTGCCGCCTCGCAGTGCGCACCTGCGGCGGGCAGGCGATGTTGAAGTCGCTCGCGCTCGAACGCATGTACCGCGATTCGCGCTGCGGCAGTTTGATGCTGCCGCTGACCGCCGAGCTGTGTCTGGACCGGCTTGGCCGCGAATGTTTGTATGAGGCGGGTGAGTGCGACGACGAGCCGGTTCAATAAGACTTCGGCAAGTCGAGCACCCTCTCGGCAATGAACGAGAGGATCAACTGCTCGCTCACCGGCGCGATGCGCGTAATCATCACCTCGCGCAGCAGCCGCTCGACGTGGTACTCCTTGGCATAACCAAAACCGCCGTGGGTCAGCACGGCTTGGGTGCAGGCATCAAACCCGGCGCGCGCGCCGAGAAACTTGGACGCGTTGGCTTCGGCCCCGCAAGGCTGCTGCTGGTCGTAGAGCCAGGCGCCCTTCATCACCATGCCCCAGGCGGCTTCCAGCGCCATCCAGTTCTCCGCAAGCGGATGCTGGATTGACTGGTTCTGGCCAATCGGGCGGTTGAACACCACGCGTTCGCGCGCGTATTTGGCGGCGCGGCGTAAAGCATCCTGGCCCATGCCCACCGCCTCGGCCGCTACCAGCAGGCGTTCCGGGTTGAGGCTGTGCAAAATATACGAGAAGCCCTTGCCCTCTTCGCCGATGCGGTCACTCTCGGGAATCAACAGGCCGTCAATGAAGATGGCGTTCGAGTCCACCGCCTTGCGGCCCATCTTGTGGATCAGATGCACGTCGATCTTGCTGCGGTCCATGTCGGTGTAGAACAGCGTGATGCCATCGGTCGGGCGCGCGCAGTCTTCGAGCTTGGTGGTGCGCGTGAGCAGCAGTATTTTGTTGGCCACCTGCGCGGTCGAGGTCCACACCTTCTGGCCATGCACGGTGTAGCCGCCGGCAGTTTTTTGCGCAAAGGTTTTGATCGCGGTGGTGTTGAGGCCCGCGTCCGGCTCGGTGACGCCAAAACAGCATTGATCGGTGCCGGCCACCAGCGGCGGCAGCCAGCGCGCGCGCTGCCCGGGTGTGCCGAACACCACAATCGGGTGCGGGCCGAACAGGTTGATGTGGACGGTGGAAGCGGCCGACATGCCGCCGCCGTGGCTGCTGACCTCGTGCATCATGATCGCGGCCTCGGTCACGCCAAGGCCGGCGCCGCCGTACTCCTGCGGCATGGTGATGCCGAGCCAGCCGGCCTTGGCCATGGCGCGGTGAAATTCGCGCGGGAACGCGCCATCGTCATCGCGCGCCAGCCAGTAGGCGTCGTCAAAGGTGCGCACCACGGCGGCCACGCCTTCGCGGATGGCGCGGTGGTCGTCGCTGATGGAGAAGTTCATGTCAGATTCTTTGCAGGGGTGGGAGCCGCGCGGGTGGCCCTGGCGGCTCGGATTGTGGCGGCGGCGTTTTTCTTAACCGGCGAGATCAAGCGTGCGCAAGGCCTGGGTCAGGTGCGGCTTGTCGATCATGATGCCGTCGATGCTGAGCGTGCCGGCCTCCGGCTGCGCCGCGAAGGCATCGACGATGCGCTGCGCATGCGCGAGCTCGGCGGCGCTGGGCGAATAGGCTTGGTTGATGATCGGCACCTGATCCGGATGAATTGCCATGCGCCCGCGAAAGCCGCGCCGGCGTGAGGCGCGGCACTCGGCGGCGAGGCCGGCACTGTCGCGGAAATCAGCATGGAGTGTTTCGATCGGGGCCACGCCGGTGGCTGCGGCGGCACACAGGCACAGCGAACGCGCGAGGATGTACAGCGGCGAGTAGGAGCCGTCTTCTTCGCGGTTTGACATCGCACCAATCGCCGCTGACAAATCCTCCGCGCCCCAGGTAATGCCCGCGAGCCGCGGAATCGGTCCGGTGAAACTCTGCATCGTGAGCATCGCCTCGGCAGTCTCGGTCGCCACCGGCACCACGCGCACGCTGCCCGGCGCCATACCGGCGCGCGCTTCGAGTGCATCGAGGCAATGGCTCAAATGCACAATGTCTGCCGCACTGCGCGTCTTGGGCAGCATGATGCCGGCCAGACCCGGCACCACCACGGCGGCGAGATCACCCATCGCCAGACCGCTGTCGAGCGGGTTGATGCGCACGAACAGGCGCGTACCCGTTTGCGCAATCAGCTTGGTGGCCTGCGCGCCAATGAAGGCCGCTGCCGTGCCGCGCGCCCCGGCCTTGCGCGCTTCGGCTACCGAGTCTTCCAGATCGAGGATCAGCACATCGGCCGGACTGCTCTCGGACTTGGCAAGCTTGCGCTCGCTGTCGGCCGGGACGAACAGCATCGAGCGCAGCTTGAATGTGTTCGCGGGTGA
>JANOYK010000343.1:0-3405 GCA_031428855.1 Burkholderiales bacterium
TGAAACCGCGCTCAATCAACCATCAAAAGTGTTGGCATGATTGTAATACTCAGACAAGAAAAATTTTCTCGACCAACTCACTCCAAAACTGCGCGAGACGGTAGAGGCCCTGCAAAAACGGTATCGGAAGAAATGAGCCGCTTCCTGCTCAACACCAATGTCCTGTCCGGCATTGGTAACAAGCGGGCCGGCTGGCAGCGCATCGCCGGCAAGATGGCGTTATATGGTCAGCACCGCTGCGTCCTCAGCGCAATCACCTGGCACGAATTGCGTTACGGCATCGTGAGCAACGCTAATCCATGACCTGCACACTCGGGCCGGCATGCAACTTGTCTGTGGCACCCGCCAAAGACTCGCAGAATGTTTTGAGTTGCGCTACGTTCATGCCGCTCTTCTACATGAAATTGAGGGGTAGGACTCGATTCTTCTCGCGAATTTCCCTCATGCCCATTGCATGAAAGCATTGGTGGGAGAGGATCTTCAAGTGCCAGACATTCAAAACCGTTGGTACGAGCCGTTCACCGAGGGTCATTGCATCACATGGCCAACCGCTCCAGCTCGCACCACGAGGCCCGCAACGGAATCGAGCCCGACACCGGGTCGGCGTGCGAGGTGTCGATTGCCTGATTGAGGTTAGCTGCCATCGGCGCAACCGTGCTAGCAGTGGCCCCCGCTGCCGCTCCCGCATTGGCTGCGTAGGGACTGCCCGCCGGCCCTTCGACCCACCAGCCGTGCTGGGCACACACGGTGCCGGGGGTCAGGTCGCGCGAGAACTTGGCGCGTGCCACAGCGCTGCCCACCACAGTGCGAATCCGTACCCACTCGCCATCGGCGATGCCGCGCGCTGCCGCCGTCTCGTGCGCCACTTCGACCAACGGGTCCGGCATCAGGCGCCGCAGCGATTCAAGATTGCGGTGCTGGCTGTGGCAGTAGGCGACGATCTTGGCCGCGCCCAGGCGCAGCGGATATCCCGGCGGGGCCTGCGGCAGGTCGCTTTCTTCGAGTGTCGGGAGCGGCGCGATGCCGTGGTCCAGCAAGGTCTCGGAATAGATTTCCACGCGGCGGCTGGGTGTGGCGAATCCCTTGGTGCGTCCCGCAGCATCTGCTGCGGGCACGCCGCCAGCCTCCTGTGCATAGGCCATCAGCGCTACCTCACCTGCCAGATCCACCCCACCGGGCGTTGCGCGCAGTTGTGCCACCGTGAGTCCGGCCGGCGCCAGCAGCACGTCGTGACCCGCATCGACCGAGAGGCCGAAAAATTGTTCGCCCATGCCCAGGCGTTCGGCCAGGCCCAGTACGATATCGGTGTCGCTGCGTGCTTCGCCGATCGGCGCAATCACCGCCGGGCGCAACTGCACGCGCTTCATCGAAGCGAGGCTGGTGTCGAACCCGGCGCGCAAGCCTTCGCGCTCCCACGACGTGGCAGCGGGCAGCACGATGTCGGCGTACTGTGCGGTCGGATTGAGAAAGAAATCCGCATGCACATGGAATTCCAGCTTCTCCAGCGCCGCACGCGCCAGTGCGGTGTCGGGCTGCGACGCGAGCAGGTTGGTGCCGAAGGAGAACAGCATGCGCACCGGGTAGGGCTTGGCCTCGAGCACGGCGCGATACACGTCGCGCGCCGTCACATAGCCCAAGCGCCCCGGCCCCAACGGCCGTTCAGCCAGCCCCAGTGCCTTGTCGCGTTGCGCCGGTGACAACAACTCCCCACCCGAGATATCCACGAACGGCACCACGCCACCGGGCACGTTGCCGCCACGCGCGCCGACGCTGCCGGTGAGCGCATAGAGCAGGGTCAAGGCGCGGTCTGTCTGGGTGGCAGTGGCGCTCTGGCCAATGCCGTTCCAGGCGTAATAGGCCACCGATTTCGCCCTGCCGATGATGTGGGCGGCATTGCGCAAGTCTGCCTCTGGTACGCCCGTCACCTGGGCTACCCGGGCTGGCGGCCATGCGGCTGCCGCCAATGCATAAAGCTCGAAAGCGGTGTGGCAGGCGACATCGCCCGAGAGCGTTGTCACCTGCTGCGCACCGGTCTGCCCACCGATCTGCGCACCGGTCTGCCCACCGGTCTGCGCACCACTCTGCAAACTGAGCCGCGTACCGCCCTGCATACCAACCAGTGCCACACCCGCAGAGCCTTCCGGCCAGACCCCGCGCACCGCGTCGTAAGGCAGCAGTCGCTCGCCCTCACCCAAGCCATAAAACACTTTGTCGCTGCCGCCTGCCTCCAGATCGCTCTGGCGCAACAGCCGCCCGGTATCCGCCCGCACCAGGAGCGGCGCATTGGTCCACTGACGCATGAATTCGCGGTTGAAGGTGCCGGCCTCAATCAACAGATGCGCCAACCCAAGCGCCAGCGCCTGGTCCGTGCCCGGCAGCACCTGCAGCCACTGCGTCGCCTGTTTGGCGAAGGCTGCGGGGCGCGGGTCCACCACCACCATGCGGGCGCCGCGCTTCATCGCCCCCTGAATCTCGGCCACCCGCGCCAGCCAGGTGACGGCCGGATTGTTGCCCCACAACAGCACACAGTCGGTATGCGCGAAATCCGGCGTGCCGATGTCATGCCCGAAGGTGAAGCGCGTGGCATGGTCCTTGTGCCAATTGCAGATTTCGGTCGCGTAAATCGTGTTCGGGCTGCCATAGGCGCGAATCAGGCGCTCGATCCAGGAGATCGAATCCTGCAGGTGCGAGCCCGAAGGCGTGGTGACCGAAAACGCTACCTGCTCCGCCCCGTGTGCGCTGCGGATGCCCGCCATGCGCCCGGCGATCTCCGTCAGCGCCTGGTCCCACGACATCGCCCGCCACGCTGGATCCTGCGCGCCCTTGGGCGCAGTGCGCCTGAGCGGTGTGGTCAACCGGTCAGGGTGATGCACCAGTTCCGGCGCCGCGCGGCCTTTGGGGCAAAGCTTGGCGCCGGTGGGATGCGCAGGGTCGGGTTCGACCGACTTGAGCTTGCCGTTTTCGACGACGGCGATGCAGCCGCAGCGCGAGCGACATTGGGTGCAGAAGGCAGCGAAGGATTTCTCCCCTGTCTGAAACTTTTCGACCGTCAGTTCCCGATCCATGCACTATCCCTCACGACCCGTTGTTTGCACCCGTTGTTTACACCCGTTGTTTGCACCAACTATACGTGAGGTCAGGTTCTGTGAGCGAAAAATAGCGTTTACCCGATGGTGAAGATTTTGCGCCAGCGAGAAACGGGCGGACTGGCGGCGCACACTAGAATCAGGCTCATGTCCGTCCTCGAAGCCTATCGCCGCGCCACCATCAGCCAGTTGCAACCGGCGATGCTGCTGCTGGCCATCGGCCCCGTAGTGCTGGCGGCGCTGTTTTGGGCCGGGGTGATGTGGTGGAAGTGGAGCAGCTTGGTCGCGGCGCTCGATACCCTGTTCAAGGCGATGCCGG
>JANOYK010000344.1:0-4493 GCA_031428855.1 Burkholderiales bacterium
TCAGCCATCGGCATGGACAAGTGGCGCACCAAAATGATCTGGCTCGCCAACGGCCTGCCAACACCGCGCTACCGCATCCTCGAAGGCAATGAAGACGGCGCAGAAGTCGCGCGCGATCTCGGCCTGCCGCTGATCGTCAAACCCGCCAACGAAGGCTCGACCTTAGGCTTGACCAAGGTGACCAACGCGGCGCGCCTGCACGCGGCGTTTGAATTGGCCGCCCAGCAATACCACGACATTGCGCTCGCCGAACAATTTATCGACGGCCCCGAGTACACCGCTGCAGTGCTGGGTGACACCGTGCTGCCGCTCATCAAGATCGAAGCGCCCGACGGCAAATACGATTATCAGAACAAATATTTCACCGACGAGACCCGCTACATCTGCCCGAGCGGCTTGCCGGCAGAACCGGAAGAGGCGCTGAAAGCCTTGGTACACAAGGCTTTCCGGCTGGTGGGCTGCACCGGCTGGGGCCGCGTTGATTTCATGATGGACAAACAAGGCAACCCCTGGCTGCTCGAAGTGAACACCTCGCCCGGCATGACCAGCCACAGCCTGGTGCCGATGGCAGCCAAGGCAGCCGGTATGTCGTATGAAGAGTTGTGTGTCCGGATTCTTGCGCAAACGCTGGAGCGGAGGTCTTAAATCATGTGGAATGACGTGCTGGCTTTAAACCGTCTCGCGCGTGCGATCACGCTCGCAGCGTTCGCCTACGCCGCCTACATGTCACTGCTGTGGGCCGCCGGTCATCCGGTGTTTGCGATCCGTGCGATCACAGTACAGGGCTTGCCGTCAGGGCCCGGCCAAGCCGCAGCGGCCAAGCCGCTCGATCACGTGCGCGCAATCCAGGTTGCGCAGTTTTGCGTGCCGCGCATCACCGGCACCTTTTTCACGGCCGATCTGGAAGCCGCGCGCGCCGCGTTTGAGGCCTTGCCGTGGGTGCGTAAGGCCACCGTGCGGCGTCAGTGGCCGAACCGTTTGCTGGTGACGCTTGAAGAACACCAGGCGCTGGCGCGCTGGAACGATGAAGACGGCAACCGTTTCATCAGCGTGCAGGGCGAAGCGTTTGCCGCACCGGGCGAGAAGACGATTGGCAGCGGCTTGCCGTTGCTGCTTGGCCCCGAGGGCAGCGAGAAAGAAGTGGCGCAGCGCTACCGCGATTTTCGCGACCGTTTGAGCGCAATTGCTCACACGCCGGCGGTGGTGGCGCTGTCGCCGCGCCAGGCCTGGAGCATCAAACTGGCCGGGCCGGCCGGCGGCGCTGCGGCCCACAGCGGCCTGCTGCTCGACCTCGGACGCGAGCAGCCGCGCGCGCCGGTACTGGCGCGGCTGGAGCGCTTTGTCACCCATTACGCCGCCACCATTGGCAGTCTGGGCGCGCGGGTTGAGGTGATCGACCTGCGTTACCCGAACGGTTTTGCCGCGCGCATTCCTGGCTTTCATGCGACACGCGCCGGCGCGCCCGCCACATCTGCCAGGGCAGCCGCGCAGACCCAGCGCAAGCCCGCCAGTGCGCGCACTGCCAACCGCTCCGGCAGTGCCGCTACACAGAAACCCGCTCAACCCCGCTAAACCACGACATGACCCGCGAATACAAAGACCTCATCGTCGCCCTCGACATCGGCACCACCAAGATCGCCACCGTGGTGGCCGAGGTCACGCCGGATGGCGGGTTGTCGATCATCGGCACCGGCAGCCACGATTCGGACGGCCTGCGCAAGGGCGTGGTGGTCAACATTGAAAAAACCGTCGGGTCGATCCAGCGCTCACTCGAAGAAGCCGAGCTGATGACCGGCTGCAAGATCACCACGGCTTACACCGGCATTGCCGGCAGCCACATCAAGAGCTTCAATTCGCACGGCATGGTGGCGATCAAAGACAAAGAGGTTTCGCAAGCCGACATCACGCGCGTGTTGGAGACTGCGCGCGCCGTCAACATCCCGACCGATCATCAGATCCTGCATGTGCTGACCCAAGAGTTCATCATTGACGGTCAGGAAGATGTGCGCGAGCCGCTCGGCATGAGCGGCATGCGCCTCGAAGTGAAAGTGCATATCGTCACCGGCGCGGTGAGCGCGGCGCAGAACATTGTCAAGTGCGTGCGCCGCTGCGGCATTGATGTGGCCGACCTGATTTTGCAGCCGCTCGCCTCCAGCCTCGCGGTGCTGACGGCTGACGAAAAAGAACTCGGCGTGGCGCTGGTGGACATTGGCGGCGGCACGACAGATGTGGCGGTGTTCACCGGCGGCGCGATCCGTCACACTGCGGTGATACCGATTGCCGGCAGCCAGATCACCAACGATATTGCGATGGCATTGCGCACGCCCACGGTGGACGCCGAGCACCTCAAGCTGCGCTTCGGCGTGGCCTCGCGCCATCTGGCCGGTGCCGATGACATGATCGACGTGCCTGGCATCGGTGACCGCGGCAGCAGCCGTCTGAGCCGCCAGGCGCTCGCCGCCGTGATCGAGCCGCGCGTCGAAGAACTGTATTCCTTCGTGCAGCAAAGCCTGCGCGATTCCGGTTATGAAGAGCTGCTGTCGAGCGGCGTGGTGCTCACCGGCGGCGCGGCGCTGCTGCCGGGCATGTCTGAACTGGCTGAACAGGTGTTCTCGATGCCGGTGCGCATCGGCGTGCCGCGCTATCACGGCGGCCTCGAAGAAGTGGTCAAAGGGCCGCGCTATGCCACCGCAGTCGGCCTGCTGTTTGAAGGCCTGGCGCAGCGTCAGCGCATGGGGCGGCTGATGGAAAAGACCGGGCGCTTGCGCACGGTGGCGGGGCGCATGAAGACATGGTTTACGGGCAATTTTTGAGCGTTGTTTTTGCAGGTTGATGTGAATCTGGCAATGAGCAGTGTGAAGTGAGGTGGAAGCCAGGGGCCAGGGATTAGGAATTAGCGCGGAACCGCAGCACGGCATCTTCGGATGCTGGGTTCCAACATCTGAATCCTGATCTCTGCATCCTGGAATCCTTTTTTGGTGTTTAAAGATTGGCAATTCAAGGAGAAACAAAATGACTTTCGAGATTCAGGAAGTGGAAACCAACGGCACCATCATCAAGGTGGTAGGCGTAGGGGGCGCAGGCGGCAACGCCATCGCCCACATGATCTCGCGCGAAGTGCATGGGGTCGAATTCATCGCCGCCAACACTGATGCGCAGGTGTTGACGCGCACCAACGCCGGCATTCAGATTCAATTGGGTGCCAGCGGCCTGGGGGCGGGCGCAGACCCGGAGAAAGGCAAGGCCGCGGCCATCGCCGAGCGTGAGCGCATTCAAGAAGCATTGCAAGGCGCGCACATGGTGTTCATCACGGCCGGCATGGGCGGCGGCACCGGTACTGGTGCAGCGCCGATCGTCGCCGAGGTGGCGAAAGAAATGGGCATCCTCACGGTAGGCGTCGTCACCAAACCGTTCGTGTTTGAAGGCGGGCGGCGCATGCGTGCGGCCGAAGCCGGCATCCAGGAACTGAGCGAACACGTCGACTCCCTGATCGTCATCCTCAACGAAAAATTGATGGATGTGCTGGGCGAAGACGTCGAGATGGAACAAGCCTTCGCCGCCGCCGACGACGTGCTGCACAACGCCGTGGCCGGCATCTCGGAGATCATCAACCAGCCCGGATTGGTGAACGTCGACTTCCAGGACGTCAAGACCGTGATGAGCGAGATGGGCATGGCGATGATGGGCTCGGCCTCCGCCGAAGGCATGGACCGCGCGCGCATCGCGGCAGAGCAGGCAGTCGCCAGCCCGCTGCTCGAAGGCGTCGACCTCACCGGGGCACGCGGCGTGCTCGTCAACGTCACTGCCAGCAAGTCCGTCAAGATGCGCGAATACCGCGAAGTGATGGAGACGATCAAACACTTCGCCGACGCCGATGCCCACATCATCTGCGGCGTGGTGTTCGACGAAACCATGGGCGACAAGCTGCGCGTCACGGTAGTGGCCACCGGCCTCGGCCGCGCCAACGCCCAGCGCGCACCGAAACCGCAACTGGTGCAAACGCACATGCTGCGCACCGGCACCGACAACCTGCCGGTGATGATGGCTGATGCGAATGCGCAACCGGGCGTGGACTACGGCGCGCTCGATAGGCCGGCAGTGTTCCGCTCGGAGCGTGCCAACCGGCAGGCGCAGGTGGCCGCGCTGGCGCAAAGCGGGATGGAGAAGTACGACATTCCGGCATTTTTGCGCAAGCAGGCGGATTGAAAAGTTCGCGTGTGCAACAAACTAAAACGCCGGGCTTGTCCCGGCGTTTTACGTTGAAAGACAGTAAGCGTCCGCGAATTCCCGTATCTTGACGGCAGCGGCACGTCGTGGTGAGGCTCGCTGATTATCAATCAGCGGCGAAGCCGAGTCAGGCAGCCGCAGGCCGCCAGTTAAACGGCAGCAACTCAGCCAAGCGGTCGATGCGATGCGAATTGATGCGGGCGAGCACATCGCGCAGATAAGCGAAGGGATCGATCTGGTTGAGCTTCGCGGTTTCGATCAGAGAC
>JANOYK010000345.1:0-5005 GCA_031428855.1 Burkholderiales bacterium
GCGGCTGAGCGCAGAGGAAACCGCACGCGACGTCGACACGCTTGATCAGTGGCTCGCATCGGCACGCTTTCGCGCCGCGCAAGTCGCCCGCAATCGCAAGATCACGCGCTGGGCCGAGACCCTGCTCGCCGAACTCAAGCAGCGCCAAGACGGCGAAATCGAACGCGCCTTCATGGTCCACCGCACCATGTGCGACGTGCGCTGGATCGACTCAACGATTGACCCAAACGGGCGCAAACCGAACTGGTGTTACCTCGGCGATCCGCGCACCGTCAACGTCGGCCCGGTTGGCATGGCGCGCTTCTCCACGCTGCGCTCATGGCTCTCTCAATGGTCATACGACAGGTCGAACGCAAAGGGCACCGTCAACGCCACGAAAGTGCGCGAGACGCCGGTTCTACAAATTGTCAATCAAGCCGACGATGCCGTGCCTGCCACGCACAACCCGGCGATCCGCGCGGCACTCGCCACATCCGACAAGGAGTATGTCGAGATCGAAGGTGCGAACCACTACTACCTCGGCCAGCCGGCCCAAATGCATGTCTGCGTCAACACGGTGATTGAGTGGAGCCGCCGCAAGGGAATGTTTGCTGCTTGAAACGCGTGTCACCCGGCACACTCGGGTGCCACTTGGCGTAGCATGCGCAGACAAGCCAACCGTAAGACACCTGCGACCATGAGCGCTTGACTTGCGGACAATGAAGGCAGGACATGCGAATACCCAAAAATGGAAATGCCAGCAGCAGCGCTTACCGGGCAGCGCTGCTGCTGGCCGGTGTGTTTCTGACACATCCTTCCGCACACGGCCAGGGAACCGGCCTGTCGTTGCCCGCTGGTCCTGCGGCAGCCAAAGTGCCGGTCGACCCGCTATGGCGCACGCGCGCCGCCCGCTATCTGGATTTGATGCGCCAATCATCGTCGGCGCTGGAGCAAAGGGACTATGCAGCCGCCGAAGCCCGAATACAGGAAGCGCTTGTGGAAGCGTCCCAGGTATTTGGGAGTGACAGCGAAGAGGCCGCGCGGGCCACAGGCATGCTCGGATTGGTACTTGGGAATGCCGGGAAACAGCGGGAAGGTGAGGCAGCTTCGCGGCGCGCCTTGGCTATGCTGCTCAAGCTCCTGGGTCCGGAGCATTCTGTTACCAGGTTGGCGCGTTACGATCTTGCGTCTGCACTGATCAATGCCGACGCGGGACAGAAAGAGGCGGAGCAGCTTTTGCTTGCGCTGATTGAGCCGGAAAAAGCGAAAAATCCGCAGTCGAAGCAGCTTTTGGAATATCAGTCGAGTCTGATCACCGTGCTGATGAATCAGTCAAAGTTGCGCGAGGCGGAAGATCTCGCAGTCGAGGTGGCTGGAATAGCCAAGATTGTGTTCGGTGCCAGATCAGTGGAAGTGGCCTCCCTGCTCGCGACTAACGGGCGGGCAATTCAACATCAGGGAAAGCGTGGCCGCGCTGGAGAGGCCATCACAAAATATCGTGAGGCCGTCGCCATATTCGATCAATTGGGTGCTGCTGCTGGCCCGCAAGCAATCGCTCCACTGCATCATCTGAGTAGCGCTTTGGCGTCGATGCGAAAATTCGATGAAGCTGAAGTTTATGGCCGCAAGGCGTTGGCTCTTGCCGCATCAATTTCCGGCGAAGCGCATCCAGTAGTGGCCAACGCCTGTTTGGAGCTGGCGCGCATTCTCAGTTCTGCGGAAAAATACGATGAGGCGGAGGCGGTTGCAGCACGTGGCCTGTCCATCTTCGAAAATATGCTCGGCCCCAGGCATCGGCTGACAGCTTCGGCCGCAACCGTCTTGGCAGGTGTTTTTCACTTGCAGAAGAAAACGGCGGAGGCATCCTCACTTGAAAAAAAATACGGGGTCTGGCGCATGCGTTAATTGTCTGCGCTAACGCGCCGTCCGCACAAAGCGGTTACGCAACACCCCAATCCCCTCCACCTCCATCTCGACCACATCGCCCGGTTTTAAAAACCGCATCTGCTCCAGCCCGCAGCCCGACCCCACCGTGCCGGAGCCAAAAAACTCGCCGGACACCATCGTCTCCGAGCGCGACGCGTGCGCGATGCAGTCTTCAAACTTCCAGCGCATGTCGCGCGAATTGCCGCCGCCCCAGCGCTCGCCGTTGACGCGCACTTCCATCTTGAGGCGGTAGGGGTTGCCGATTTCATCCGCCGTCACCAGGCACGGCCCGAGGATGTTGCCGGTGTCGAAGTCCTTGCCTTTGCCGGGGCCGAGCTGGCCGGGCATTTCTTTCATCTGTTCATCGCGCGCCGACACGTCGTTGAAGATGGTGTAGCCGAAGATGTGTTCACGCGCGTGCGCTTTGCTGATGTCGCGTCCTGGCTTGCCGATGAAGCAGCCGAACTCCAGCTCAAAGTCGAGTTGACTGGAAAACGCCGGCCACTGCACATCATGCCCGGTGCCGATGACGTTGAGCCGGTTCGGATGATAAAAAATCGGCCGCTCGTACCAGACTTGCGGAATCGCCAGGATGCCCTTCGCTTCCATCTCGCGCAGCGCTGCCGCCGGGTCGGGCGCAGACGCGGCGCGCACCTGGCGCAATGCGCCGAACGCCTGCACCAGATGTTTTTCAAAACACAAAAAGTCACGCATTTGCGGCGGCTGTGGGATTGGCGCGAGCAATGTCACGCGGTCCACTGCGTGCGTGGCGGATTGGGCGCGGCGCGCGCCTTTGATGAGGCGGGCAGCCAGATCGAGTGCCTCATCACCGGCCTGCGCCATCGCCAGCACACTCGCCAGCAGGCGCGCGCTTTTGCCGTAACGCGCGCGGTGCGCGGCCTGCAAATCGAGCACATGCCGCCCGCCGTCAATCAACACGCCAGCGCGCGCCGCGCTGCGCTTGATCTGAAACGTCACCAATTTCATGTTGTTCTCCTCGGGGTTTTTGATACAGTACCAAACAAGTTGTTTCATTCACAAGGAGAGGACATCATGGTCTGGAGAATCCGCAGGGTCGTCACCGGTCACGACGCACAGGGCAAGTCGATGTTCCTGATGGACGGTGTCGCGCCCAATATCAAGGAGATGGCGTCGATGCCGGGTCTGGCATTGACTGATCTGTGGGTGACTGATGGCGCCCCCGCCGACAACCGCGGCAATGCCGACGCCGCCGACCGGCCGATCGTGCTGGAACCCCCGGCAAACGGCAGCATCCTGCGCATTGTCGAGTTCCCGCCCGATTCAGCGTGGCGCAACCAGGCCGATGCAAAAGCCGCGTTCGACTCGATTGGCGCCGGGCACGCGAAGGACGGCTCGACTGCCGACCCGATGATGCACACCACCGCCACCGTCGATTACCTGATCGTGTTGAAGGGCGAGATCTATGCGGTCATGGAGCATGGCGAAACCCTGCTCAAGCCGGGCGATGTGATGATTCAGCGTGGCACCAATCATTCGTGGAGTGTGCGCGGCAACGAGCCGTGCGTGCTGGCGGCGATTCTCATCAACGCCAAGCCGCTCGGGCTGGCAGCGGCGCACGCGAAAAAGTCGGCAAAGAAACTGGCGAAAAAATCTGTGAAGCAGCCGGTGAAGAAGGCAGCGAAGAAGGCGGTGAATAAGTTGCTGGTCAAGGCATCCGCAAAAACAGCCGCACGCAAGCCCGCCGCGAAGAAGCTGTCCGCGAGGACACCGGCGAAACACCGGTGAACATTGCACTCCTGCTGGCGCGCGCGGCGCGCGCCCACCCGCATGCGCCGGCGCTGGCCCACGGCACCCGCGTCGTCGCCGATTACGCCACCCTGCACCAGCGCGCCGCACGTCTGGCCGGCGGGCTGCGCGGCGCCGGCCTGCAACCCGGTGACCGCATCGCGCTGGTGATGCGCAATCACCCGGCCTATCTCGAACTGTTCCTGGCCGCGTGGCACGCCGGTCTCGTGGCGGTGCCGGTCAACTCCAAACTGCATGCGAAGGAACTCGCTTTCATATTCGAGAACTGCGGCGCACCGGCGGTGTTCGCCAGCGCCAATACATTGAGCGCTTGCGAGCAGGGCGCAGCCATCGCAGCGGCAGCGTCCGGGGTGGCGCGGCAGGTGATCGGCATCGAGTCCAATGCTTTTGCGCAACTGGGCGCAGGCGTGCCGCTCGCCATGCAGGCGCGCGGCGATGACGACCTCGCCTGGCTGTTCTACACCAGCGGCACCACCGGCCGGCCCAAAGGCGTGATGCTGTCGCACGGCAATCTGATGGCGATGACCCTCAACTACTTCACCAACGTAGACGGCATCGCGCGCGAAGACTGCATCGTGCATGCTGCGCCGATGTCGCACGGCTCCGGCATATACCTGGTGCCGCACCTTGCGCAAGCAGCATGCAATGTGGTGCCCGAGTCGGGCGCGTTCGAGGCTGACGAGATCGCCCTGCTGTGCAATCACTACACCGGCGTCACCCTGTTCGCCGCACCCACCATGGTGAAACGCTTGGTGGAAGCGCCCCTCGGTGGAATAGCTCGCGGCATCGCCGGTGGCGGTGCAGCGATGAGCGCAAGCGGTACCGCACACGCAAGCGCCACCCTCCCCGGCTTGAAGACCATCGTCTACGGTGGCGGGCCGATGTATGTGGCCGACCTCAAGGCCGGCATGGCGCGCTTCGGCCAGCGCTTCGCACAGATATACGGTCAGGGCGAATCACCCATGACCATCACCGCCAGCAACAAGGCAATGCACGCCGATACCGGGCACCCTCGCTATGAGGAGCGCATCGGCTCGGTCGGCCTGCCATTCGCCGGCGTCGAGGTGATGGTGGCAGACGAGGATGACCGCGCGTTACCCACCGGCGAGATCGGCGAAATTTGTGTGCGCGGCCCGGTGGTGATGAAGGGCTATTGGCAGAACGAGGCCGCGTCCGCAACCGCCCTGCGCAACGGCTGGCTCCATACCGGCGATGTCGGCGCGTTCGATGAAGAAGGTTTTCTCACCCTCAAAGACCGCAGCAAAGACCTCATCATCTCGGGCGGCTCCAACATTTATCCGCGCGAAGTCGA
>JANOYK010000346.1:0-1925 GCA_031428855.1 Burkholderiales bacterium
ATCACCAGCGCGCCGCGCTGCATGAAATACACCCGGTAACCGGGGCCGTAGTCGAGCCGCAATTCGGAGACGCCGGCGCCAACCGGTTTCACGTCGCCCGGATTACCGGCGCTCAGACGCTCGATTCGCGATATCACGCGCAGCCGCGCCTGACGATCCTTCAGGCCAACCAACCAGGCATCGAAGGTGGCGCTCTTGAGTATTTCGATCATGGGCAACTGTAGGCTATGACCGACAGTTTGTCAATGCGTTCCCGCCCAAGTATCATTTCCATTCGCATGGTGGCCAAGACCCGCTTCCACCAACGCTTTCAGGCCTATCTATGCAATAGAAGATTGGTTCTTTTGGCCGAGAGCCAGCGTTCAGAGTAGTTCTCGCGCAAAGCCTGCTTCGGCTTGAACTTGAGGTGCGTGTTCATCGCTTCAAGTGAAACAAGCCGGTCGATCCAGCCGCGCCCGTGCGCATGCCGCACCGCCGCCATGTCGGGGCTGTTGAGCAGCCATACGCCGGCCACCCCCAGGGTGCCGGCATGAATGAGGAGGTCGCGCTCGCCCGGGTCAAGCACGGCTTGGGGAAAGTCGATGTGAAACTGCGCGCGTTGCGTTTCGCTGATTTTGGCAATGTGCTTGCATGCCTTGCGCAGGGCGGCTTCGTCGATGGTTTGTTCGGGCTGGCGGTTTTGGAAGCCGGTTTGGGTCTCTTCGACGATCTTTTCGACGGTATGTATCGAGAAGTGGCTGGCCAGCACTTTCCAGCAGCCGGTGCGGTGTGCTTCGATGATGACGTTGGTATCGACCAGTACGATCTGGCCCGGCCGAAAACTCATTGACTACCGCCTACAAGTCGAACGGCGCCGGCAAGTCGTGCTCTGCGAATACGGCGGCCAGATCGTCGAGGGTCAGGCCCATCAAGGTGGCGGCGCGCCGGGCGGAGAGGTGGCCTTGTTCAATCGCCCAGGCGAGCACGCCGGCAAACCGTTTGCCAAAACGCGGCGGCGCGGCGGTTTCCTGATTGCGTTGCATGCGCAAGGCGTCATCGTCAATCCGCTCTGCCGCTGCTTTTTTGATGTGGCCGAGAGCAACCAGGCGCCACTTGAGAGCCAGGGCACTGACGTCGAGCTTGGCGGCATTGGCAACCAGCCACTCTGCGCGGCCGTCTTCACCGGGCAGCGCTGATTTGCGCACCAGATCAGCTACCGTCGTGCGCGGCATCAGCAGGGCTGCGGCAAAGTTGTCGGCGAGTTGTTCAACCCGCTTTTCCTGCGCGTCGGCAGGCTTGCCGCCTTCAATGTGCCGGGGCGCCATCTCACTCCAGGTGAGCAAGTGAAACAGTTCGTGCGCCAGGTCAAATGCGCGGCGCGTGGGGTGTTCGTGCCGGTTGATCAGGATGGCGTTGAGCGGGCCAAGCTGGCAGGCGGCGCCGGAGATTCCCTTGGCGGTGTCAACCTGCATGACCAGCGTATCGAGGTCATGCTCGATGACTTGTGCGAGACGCTTGGCCGGAATCGGGCCGAGCTTTAACGCGAGGCCAATGGCTTCACCTTCTGCTTGCGCTTCTTCAAATGTGCTTTTGAGATTGAGCGCGACGCGGCGCATCGACGAATTGACAGCCTCGCCCTTGAGGCGCGAGAGGTGCCGGTAGGCGGCAATCCATTTGCCGGCCTGCGCTTCAAACTGTGCGAGTTGTTTCGGGCTCGCCGCGTGTTGCCGCCAGGAAAATCTGCCTTCACCGGCCAACTCGAACGGGTCGGCAAAATAATCGACCGGCACCTTGAAATAACGCGCCGCATGCGCGAGCTCGTCAGCGCTGACCTTGCGCTCACCCAACTCGATGGCCGACAGAGTTTGCCGGTCTTTGAAGCCCAGGACCTGGGCCAGTTCGTCTTGCGTGACATTGCGTTGCTCGCGCAGCGCGTGCAGACGGAT
>JANOYK010000347.1:0-1667 GCA_031428855.1 Burkholderiales bacterium
GCATCAACCCACCCGCCGCGTATGCGCGCTCCAGAATTTTTCCAGATTGGTGATCAGCGCCGGGCTGAAGTGGCAGTAGGCCTGCTCGCGCGCATACACCGCCATGTAGCGGCGGAACAAATCGAGCGGTTCGTGCGCGACGCGGAAGGCTTTGCGGTTGCTGGCGGCGCTGACGACGCCGGAGCGAGTGATCGATTCGACCATCTCGGTCACTGCTGCATCGAGCGTACCCGGCTCGACGATGCGGTCGCAGATCATGCGGCCTTCAGGGCTGTTGCATTCGATGCGGCGCTCCAGCATCACGGCCTGGCGCGCAATGCGGTCGCCGACAAAACGCGGCAGGCGCAGGTTGGCTGCGCCCGGCACGATGCCTTCTTTGCGGGCTGGCAGGGTCATGTAGGCGTCGGACGCGGCGATGTTGACATCGGTGGCGAGCAGGTATTGGCAGCCGCCGCCGATGGCGAAGGCGTCGATTGCGGAGATCCACATTTTTTCGCGGGTGCGGCCGAGGATTTCATCGGGGGAATAGTCCGGGCTGGCGAGGCCGCGGAACACTTTGTTGATCCAGCCCATCTCGCGGATCAGATACCAGAGGTAAGACACTTTGCCGTGGTACAGGTGGGTCAGGTTAATGCCGGTGCAGTAGACGCGCCGGCCCTGATATTTGCCGCTTTGCATGCGTGCGCCGCGCAGCACGGCAATTTCGCTGTGCTCGTCTTGCAGACATAGATCGACTGCCAGTTCTTGCGCTTCGATGGTGCCGTCGTCTTCGGCGTTGAGATATTTTTGGTTCGACAGATTGACGATGGCGCTGCGCCCTTGGCGCTCGACTTGCACAGTGCCCAGATCAACCCGGCCGGTCTTGGTGAATTCGGCTTGCAGTGCCTGCGCCTTGGGGTGCGGCAGCAGCATGGCGTGGCACAGGTGCATGCCGGCGTCCGGGTTGGCGAGGATGTGCGCGAACAGCAGGCCTTGATCGATTTCGTGGCCGTCTTTATCGCCTTGGGACAATTGGTTTTCTGCGTCGATCACGGCGGCTGACGGCACGAGGCCGGGAACGGCACCCGCCGTTGCTGCGGCGAGGTCTTCCACTCGCAGCAGGCGGGTGTGCTGCGCGGTCAGTTCGCTATAGACCTCAGCCACATGCGCGTGCAGAAATTGCTCGCGGCTCTCGCGGGCGGTGGTGAGCAGGGTTTGTGCGGCGCGTTGTTCGGGTTCTGTGCGCTGCTTCTTGGGCGGCAATGCGTGCAGCAACGTGTTGGTCTGTTGCCAGAACGCGCCGAAGCTTGCGCGGTCTTGGGTGAGGTCAGGTCCGGCGTTTGCGCCGCTGCGTGGGGTGCTATGTGGTGCGCCCAGATGGCTCTGCGCGGCCCAGGTGCGGCTATCTGCGTCAGACAAGCCGGCCTGCGTCAACACGGCAGTGAGAAGGGAAAGGTGGTCGGGGGCATTCACGGTGGGGGCTCCTGCGCGGTGTCAATCGCCGCGCGCGTTGTTTCGTGGCGTTGTTTCGTGGCATTGTTTTCGGTCAAGGCAGCGTTAACATGCCCGCTGCCGTGCGGTGCCAGTGCGCGATTTCCCCGGCGGGGGAGACGCAATGGCGCAGTTCCAACTTTAATCGCTTAGCCACGCGCTTACCCAATCGCTTACCCCACTTACCAAAACCTTCA
>JANOYK010000348.1:0-1697 GCA_031428855.1 Burkholderiales bacterium
TAAATGCCGAGCGTGGGTGTGCGGATTTGTGGCAGACACGCCGACACGTCGATCTTGGCGGCGGCGAGCGACAGGCCGACCAATGACTCGATGTTCGAGCGCCCCATCTCTTTGGCGTATTGCGCCAGCAGGCCAGCATCGGTGCCGGGCGGAAAGCGCGAGCTGCCGTTGGCGGCGGCGGCCCACGCTTCAGGCCCCATCTTGCGCATGCCTTCCTGCCAGGTCGGATGGCCGAAGGCAAAGGTGTCCTGCACATGTTGCGGAATGATGGTCGGCGACGACACCACGGTGAGTGAGCGCAACCGCTCCGGATGTTTTGCGGCAAGCGCCATGCCGATGATGCCGCCGATCGATTCACCGGCGTAATGCACCGGGCTGCCGGGGCTGACGTTGTCAAGCACCCGCAGCATGTCGTCGACGAACAGGTCAACGCTGTAGCCCGTCATCGGATCAAAATCGAGCGGCGATTTGCCAAAGCCGCGCAGGTCAGGCCGCACCACCTTGTAGTGACGCGACAAATACGGCACCCAGCGCCGCCAAAACCAGGCCGAGCGGCCAAAGCCGTGCTGAAGAATGAACACCGGCGCGTGCTTCCACTCGTCGGTGAAGTCGTCGAACGCATAGTGCAGGGTGGGCTTGCCTGGGGATTTGATGAATGGCATGGGTGGCTCCGATGGGTGACGGCGATGCGGCGCTGAGGTGAAACTCTGGCGCGAAGCTGCGATGGGTGGTGCCGATGTGATGTTCCGAGGCGTGACGCCGAAGCGCAGCTTCAATTACTCCGCAGCAATTTTGCCTTTGACAATCACCTCGGCCCACTTGGCGATGTCCGAGGTGATTAACCGCCCCAGTTCAGCCGGCGTGCTGCCGAACAACTCCACGCCCTGGGCTGCAAATTTCTCGCGTGTCTCACGCACCGCCATCGCGCGGGCAATGTCGGCAGAGACGCGGTTCACGATGGCGGGCGGCGTGCCGGCCGGCGCGACCACCGCGAGCCAGGTGCCGGCATCAAAGCCGGGCAGGCCCACCTCGGCGCTGGTGGGCACATCGGGTGCTGCGGCTAAGCGGGTGCGCGAGGTCACGGCCAGCGCGCGCAACCGGCCGGCCTGCATCAGCGGCAACGCGTTGAGCGGGTTGCTGAACATCAGCGCAATCTGCCCGCCGAGCAAATCGGTATTGGCCGGTGCCTGGCCCTTGTAGGGAATGTGCGCGATGCTCGCTCCGGTCAGTTGATTGAACAACTCGCCCGCGAGATGGGAGCCAACGCCGACACCGGCTGACCCATAGGTGAGCGCACCCGGCTTGGCCTTTGATAGCGCGATCAGCTCAGCCACGTTTTTGGCAGCAAGAGACGGATGCACCACGATAAAAAACGGCGTGGAGGCGACCAGCGACACCGGCGTGAAGTGGCGCACGTAGTCATACGGCAGATTTTTTTGCAGCGTCACCGCGATGGTGTCGCCGACATTGCTGATCAAAAACGTATAGCCGTCGGGCGCGGCCTTGGCGACTGCATCGGCACCGATGGCACCGCCGGCCCCGGCGCGGTTGTCGATCACGACCGGCTGCCCGAGCGACGCCGTCAACTCGCCGCCGACCAGACGCCCGATGGTGTCGGCCGGGCCACCCGGCGGGAACGGCACCACCAGCCTAATCGGTTTGATCGGGTAGGCACCGGCTGAAGATTGCGCGAGGGC
>JANOYK010000349.1:0-6612 GCA_031428855.1 Burkholderiales bacterium
ATAAAGTTCCCCCATGCCTCGTTTGCTGTTGGTAGACGGTTCGTCCTACCTGTATCGCGCATTTCACGCCCTGCCTGACTTGCGCAGCCCTGATGGTCAACCCACCGGGGCCATGCACGGCGTGATTGCCATGCTCAAAAAACTCAAGGCAGAGTATCACGCCGAATATCTTGCGTGCGTGTTTGATGCCAAGGGCAAGACGTTTCGTGATGATCTATATACCGAATATAAAGCGCAGCGTGCGCCGATGCCGGATGACTTGCGCGCGCAGATCGAGCCGATTCATGCAGCGGTGCGTGCGCTCGGCTGGCCGCTGGTGATGATTGATGGGGTGGAGGCGGATGATGTGATCGGTACGCTGGCAGTGATGGCGGCGCAGACCGGGGTCGATACCGTGATATCGACGGGCGACAAGGATTTGGCGCAGCTAGTGAACGCGCATGTGACGTTGATTAACACCATGAGTACTGAGATTCTCGATGTGGCGGGGGTCAAGGCCAAGTTTGGCGTGCCGCCCGAGCGCATCGTCGATTATTTGTCGTTGATGGGTGATACGGTGGACAACGTGCCCGGCGTGGCCAAGGTGGGGCCGAAGACGGCGGTGAAGTGGCTCACCGAATACGGCACGCTCGATGAGGTGATCGCGCATGCAGGAGAGATCAAGGGCGTGGTGGGCGATAACCTGCGCGGTGCGCTTGACTGGCTGCCGACGGCGCGCAAACTGGTAACAGTCAAGTGCGACGTGCCGGGGCTGGCGCTCGCATCCCTGACGCCGCCGCCGGAAGATGCGGCGGCGATACGCGAGTTGTATGTGCGCTACGGCTTTCGCACCTGGTTGAAAGAAATTGGTGGTGACGCTGGTGGCAATACTGGTGGCGAGAACGGTGACCAGACCGGCGGCGGAACCGGGCGTGCTGAAAATCGCCATCATCATGCCGCCAAAACCCTTGGTGGGAGCGGCTCTCCAGCCACCAATCCGCCAGAATCGGCTCCCACCAAGCCTCTCGTGGCGTTGCCGGTGATCGAAACCCGCCCGAAACAATATGAGTCGATTCGCAGCATGGAGGCATTGGAGCGCTGGCTCGGGTTGATTGACGCGGCGGATCTAGCAGCAGTCGATACCGAAACCACCGGGCTTGATGGCATGACAGCGCGGCTGGTTGGCATCTCGTTTGCGATTGAGCCTTTTGTTGGCGCGTATGTGCCGTTGAAGCATGTCGGGCCGGATGCGTCGCTCGCCGAATCCGGTCAGCTTGATTTTGATACGGTGCTGGCACGGCTCAAGCCCTGGCTCGAAGATGACGCGAAGAAAAAAGTCGGCCAGAACCTCAAGTACGACCGGCACATTTTCGCCAATCACGGCATCACCCTGCGCGGGGTGGCGCACGACACGCTGCTGCAAAGCTATGTGCTCGAATCGCACAAGACCCACAACATGGACGCGCTGGCCGAGCGCCACCTGGGCCGCACCACCGTCAAGTTTGAAGAAGTGTGCGGCAAGGGCGTGCATCAAATCGGCTTCGATCAGGTGGCGATTGACCAGGCCACTGAATACGCGGCCGAAGACGCTGAAGTGACGATGCACCTGCACCGCATGCTGTGGCCGCAGGTGGAGGGTGACGCCAAGCTGAACGCGATCTACGCGATTGAAATGCCAGTGGCGCAAGTGCTGTTCACGATGGAGCGCACCGGCGTGTTGATCGACGCGGCGCTGCTGGAAAAGCAGAGTGGCGAGCTGGGCGTGAAGATACTGGCGCTGGAGAAAAAAGCGTTTGAGCTGGCCGGGCAACCCTTCAACCTCGGCAGCCCGAAACAGATTGGTGAGATTTTTTTCGACAAGATGAAATTGCCGGTGGTGAAAAAAACGCCGTCGGGTGCGCCCTCAACCGATGAAGAAGTGCTGCAAAAACTGGCCGAGGATTACCCGCTGCCCAAGGTGCTGCTCGACTATCGCAGCATGTCCAAACTCAAAAGCACCTACACCGACAAGCTGCCCAAGATGGTCAACGCCGCCACCGGGCGCGTGCATACCAACTACGGCCAGGCGATTGCGGTAACCGGGCGGCTCGCCTCGAACGACCCCAACCTGCAAAACATTCCGGTCCGCACCGCCGAAGGGCGGCGCATCCGCGAGGCATTTATCGCGCCGCCGGGGCGCTCCATCGTGTCGGCTGATTATTCGCAAATCGAATTGCGCATCATGGCGCATATTTCAAAAGATCCGGCGCTATTGGCCGCGTTTGCAGCGGGCGAAGACGTGCATCGCGCCACCGCGTCGGAAATTTTTGGCACACCGCGCCCGGAAGTAACCAGCGAGCAGCGCCGCTACGCCAAGGTCATCAACTTTGGTTTGATTTACGGCATGAGCGCGTTCGGTCTCGCTGCCAATCTCGGCATCGACCGCGAGGCGGCGAAAAATTACATCGACCGTTACTTCGACCGCTTCGCCGGCGTCAAACGTTACATGGACCACACCCGCATCGCCGCCAAGCGCGATGGCTATGTCGAGACTGTGTTCGGACGGCGCTTGTGGCTGGCCGAGATCAACAGCCCGAACGGCCCGCGCCGGCAAGGGGCGGAGCGCGCCGCCATCAACGCGCCGATGCAGGGCACGGCAGCCGATCTCATAAAGCTGTCGATGATCGCGGTGCAGAGCTGGATTGAAGCTGCGCAACTGCAATCGCGCCTCATCATGCAGGTGCATGATGAACTGGTGCTGGAAGTGACGGATGAAGAACTGGCTCTGGTGCGCGAGAGAGTGCCGGCCCTGATGGCCGGTGTGGCGCAGCTCGATGTGAAGCTCGAAGCGGAGCTGGGCGTTGGACCGAATTGGGACCAAGCGCACTGAGGGGGTCAAGTCCGCCGGGGGAGCCAAGTCCACTGAGGTGCGCTACTTCGCCACCCCCATCACCACATCCGGCAGCCACATCACCGTCTGCGGGAACACGGTGATGATGCCGATGCACAGCACCAGACAGGCGAAGAACGGCAGTGAGGCGCGCGCAATCGTGTTCGAGTCTTTGCCGGTCATGTTTTGCAGCACGAACAAATTAAAGCCAACCGGCGGTGTGACTTCGGCGATCTCGACCAGCAGCACGATGAAGATGCCAAACCAGACCACGTCGAACCCGGCCTTGAGAATCATCGGCAGCACCACGGTGGAGGTGAGCACGATCATCGAGATGCCGTCGAGCGCGGTGCCGAGCACGATGTAGAGCAAGGCGAGCACGCTGATGAGCGCGAACGGTGACAACTGCAAGCTTGCGACCCACTCGGCCAGTTCACGCGGGATGCCGGTAAACGCCATCGTCAGCGACAAATACTTGGCACCGGCGAGGATGAACATAATCATGCACGACACCCGGGTGGCGCTCATCAGACTGTCACGAAAATTTTGCCAAGTGAGCATGCGCGACTGCGCGGCGATGGCGAGTGACCCGAGCACGCCGTAGGCGGCGCATTCGGTGGCGGTGGCCCAGCCCTTGACCAGCACCACCACGATGAACACGATCAGCAGGGTGCAGGGGATCAGGTTGCCGGACGCACGCAGCTTGGCCGTGAAACTCATGTCGGGTTCGGCTGGCGGCACTTGATCGGGGTGGCGAATCGACCACCACATGATGTAACCGGAGAACAGCAGCATCAACATCAGGCCGGGAATAAATCCGGCAAGAAAAATGCGGATGATCGACGCATCGGCCGCCACCGCATACACCACCATCGTGATCGATGGCGGAATCAGGATGCCGAGCGTGCCTGCGGTGGCGAGGCTGCCTAGCGCGAGTTTTTCGTTGTAGCCGCGCTTCATCAATTCGGGCAGCGCCACCTTGGCAATCGTCGCGCAGGTGGCAGCAGACGACCCCGACACCGAGCCAAAAATGCCGCAGCCCAAAATGGTGGTGTGCATCAAGCGCCCCGGCACACGGTTGAGCCACGGTGCCAGGCCGGCAAACATTTGCTCGGACAATTTGGTGCGAAACAAAATTTCGCCCATCCAGATGAACATCGGCAGCGCCGCCAGTTCCCACGAGGCGTTGGAGCCCCAGAAGGCGGTGAACAGGCCTTCGCCTGCGGGGGTCTTGGCAAACAAGGTGAGGCCGAGGAAGCCAGTCAGTGCGAGGGCGATGCCGATCCAGACCCCGCCCATCAACAACACCATCATGATGGCCAGCAGCACGCCGGCGATTTCGACGACGCTCATGCGCGGCGCGTGCCAGCAGTGTTAACTTGGGTGCCAACGCGGGTGCCAACCTGGGTGCCGCCCACGCGCCCGTCTGCGCCAAGGCGCTGCTGATTCATCATCGTTACAGGTCTTCCGTAAAATCACCGCGCGCGTGGCGCTCTTCGACCGCCGTCACATAGGCCGGCCGCCGGCCATGCACCACACACACCAACTCGTCCACCATCGCCACCAACAGCAGCACCGCACCAAGAACAAACGACAACTGCGGAATCCAGATCGGCAGCACCAGCAGACCATCGGACATCACACCGTATTCATAACTGCCCCAGGTCATGCGCACCGCCCAGAACGCGAGGTAGGCGCAAAACGCCGAGCCGATCGCGAGCGCGCCAATCTCGGCGGCACGGCGGCGCACCGGCTGCAGATGCGAGATCAGCAATTCCATGCGCACGAAGTCGCCGTGCTTGAACGCGTGCGGCATGGCGAGAAACGCGGCGGCCGCGCACAGCCACGCGACCAGGTCTTCAATGCCGCCGGTGGAAATTGACAATTCGCGCATCACCGAGGAGCCGATCATCACTGCGAAGATGGCAAAAACAAAAAACGCCGCGAGATACCCTGCGGCGTCGTAGAGCCAGTCAAGCGCCCGGCGCATTACTGCTTTTTGTTGAATGCGTCGACGATTTTCTTGCCGTCAGGGCCGGCTTTTTTGATCCAGTCAGCAGTCAGCGTTGCGCCGACTTTCTGGAAGTCACCCATCAATTGGGCTGACGGCGTGGCGATGTTCATGCCGCGCTCTTTCAAGGCATTTTTGTACCAGTTGTTTTTCTCCTGCGAGATGCGCCAGCCGCGCACTTCAGCCTCTTCGGCAGCTTTGAGCAGCGCGGCCTGGGTGGATTTGTCAAGCGCATCAAACGCTTTTTTGTTGACCAGCACCGCGTCTTTGGGCAGCCAGGCCTGGGTGTCGTACCAGTTCTTGATGTGCTCGTAAGTCTTGGTGTCATAGCCGGTCGCGCCCGATGAGACATAGCTGTCGACGCCACCGGTGGCGAGCGCCTGCGACAACTCAGGCACTTCGATCCGCACCGGCGTGGCACCGATCAACTCGGCGATGCGCGCGGTAGCCGGGCTGTAGGCGCGCCACTTCGAGCCTTTCAAATCAGCTGCCGAGTTAAGCGGCTTTTTGGAATAAATCCCCTGCGGCGGCCATGGCACGGCATACAGCATCATCATGCCTTGCTTGGCGAGCTTGTCGGTCAACGCTTTTTTGGACACCTCATACAGGCGCATCGCGCCGTCATAGCCGGTGGCCAGAAACGGCAGGCCGTCGAGTTCATACAACGGGTCTTCGTTCGAATAGGCGGTCAGCAGGATTTCACCAATCGCCACCTGGCCCGACTGCACACCGCGCTTGATCTCGTTCATCTTGAGCAGGCTGGCGTTGGGGTGTACCTGGATTTTGAGTTTGCCAGCAGTCGCCTTGTCTACATCAGCGGCGAACTGGATGATGTTTTCAGTATGGAAATTGGTGGCCGCGTAGGGCGTGGGCATGTCCCACTTGGTTTGCGCTTGCAGGCCGGCTGACAAGGCGAGCAGGGCGGCAGCAATGAGAGGGGCGGAAAAACGCATGGTGTCTCCTTCTGTTGACGGGAATCGAGAGTGTCAGAACCGCAGCGGCATCTAGCGCGCCAGTGCAGTCAATTGTAGCGTGGCGCCAAATGTGGCTGCTGGATCGATCCGGATCGACCGACCGGCCATCTCGTGGGCGATATTGGCGCGGCGCAGGATTTTTTGCGCAACCTGGAGCGACGCAATCTCGAATGTGATTCCGGTCATGTGCGCCGGGCGGTCCTGTTGATGCAGGCGAATCACGCTATTGCGCAGAGGCAATATGGCCGATGAGCCGCCTGCACCAACGGTTTCAGAGACATCATCTTCAACGGCATCATCAAATATGCAGGCGCGGTAGCGCGGCAGGGCAGCGGCCACATCGGGTACGGCGATATCGATGGCGCGCATACTCAGCGCGCCGTTCGCATGGCTCTGCCACGGCGGGTGCCACACCAAGTCAGGTGTCAGGTGCTGGCAGTAATAGACCCAGGTGCCGGGTACCGCATCGGGCTCCAGGCGCGTGACGCGAAATGATGCGTCCCCAAACGACGAGTGCCCGCTTGGCCTCACCCCCAGATCAACCGGGCGCGAAAACGATTGGACCGCACGCGGCTTCAAGCCACGCTGACTCAGCCCAGCATGTGCCGCATCAGCGTCCGCCGTCTGCAACACCGTCGCCATCAACCCAAGCGGCTGTGTCACCAGTTCAGGCCGTTTGGCCGGCGGCTGGCCGGGCGGGTAGCCGAGCAATTCAAGGTAGTCGGTGCCAAACACGATGGTGTGATTGACCGACCCCAGCGTATGAAAACCGCGTGGCG
>JANOYK010000350.1:0-2818 GCA_031428855.1 Burkholderiales bacterium
CGGCCTTCTCGGGGAAGCCCACAATCGCGATCAGGCCCGGCACCTGGGCATGCAACTCAATGGCGATCTGCTGCATGCGCGTGGCGCAGGCATCGAGAAAGCCTTCGCGCAGCAGCAGGTCTTCGGGCGGATAACCGCACAGTGCGAGTTCAGGTGTGAGCAGCACACGCGCGCCTTGCTTGTGCGCCAGCCGCGCGGCGTTAACAATCTTGCTGCTGTTGCCGGCCAGATCGCCGACAGTGCAATTGATCTGCGCCAGGGCCACACTGAGTTTGACCGGCAGACGCATGAGGCTATCATTCATAAAATGGTTTCACGCGAATTGTTCGCGCTGTGATATCAATACGAACCAATTATCTCATTCGATTGCAGCGTCCTTGCCCACTCTGAAAATTCTCGACTCGCTCAGCGCCATCGCCCCAACCGAATGGAACGCGCTGACCGCCAATCACCCGCTGCTGCGCCACGAATTTCTGCACGCCTTGCACGAATGTGGCTGCGCCTCTGATGCGGCCGGCTGGACGCCGCAGTACCTCACGCTATGGGATGACCTGCCCGCTGCGGCCGATGCATCCGGTTTTCTCGCCGCCATGCCGCTCTACGTCAAGACCAACTCCTACGGCGAATACGTATTCGACTGGGCCTGGGCCGACGCCTATCAGCGCCACGGCCTTAACTACTACCCCAAGCTGCTGTCGGCGATTCCATTCACGCCCTGCACCGGCACGCGCCTGCTGGCGCGCGACGACATCACCCGGAAATCTTTGGTGGAAGCGGCTCTCCGGCTGGCAGGTGATTCGCCGGTGTCGTCGCTGCACGTGCTGTTCCCGCACGAAGCCGAAGCGCAACTGCTGCAACAGGCTGGCCTGATGCTGCGCCGCTCGGTGCAGTTTCACTGGCGCAATCAGGGCTATGCGGATTTCGACGCCTTCCTTGCCACCATGTCGCATGACAAGCGCAAAAAAATCAAACAAGAGCGGCGCAAAGTGCGCGAGGCCGGCATTACCTTCCGCCACGTTGAAGGGCGCGACATCACGCCCGCACTCTGGCGTTTCTGGAACAAGTGCTACAGCCACACCTACCGCGCGCACCACTCCACGCCCTATCTCAATCTGCGATTTTTTGAACGCATCGGCGAAACCATGCCGGAGAATTTGCTGCTGGCGGTGGGCAGCATGCAAGGCGATGACGTCTGCGCGTCACTCTGCATCCACAATGGTGAAACCCTGTATGGCCGCTACTGGGGTGCCATCGGCTACTCCCCCGGCCTGCATTTTGAAACCTGCTACTACCAGCCGCTCGAATTTTGCATCGCGCGCAGCATTCAATTGTTTGAAGGCGGTGCACAAGGCGAACACAAACTCGCACGCGGATTCCTGCCGGTTGAAACGGTCTCGGCGCATTGGCTAAAACAGCCGCAATTTTCCGATGCAGTTGAAAATTTTTTGCAGCGCGAAGAAGCCGGGATTCACCGTTATGTGAATGAACTGCAGGATCACAGCCCGTTCAAGGCGCAAACTGCGTGAAACCTGTCAGTGCGGCTGTTGTCCAACGCGTTGTTCCTCTGTTTAATCCTGCGTTTGCCCTGCGTCCGTTGTTTGATCCGCACCCGGAGATGCCATGTCCCGCTCCCGTCTCATAGTGTTGCTGTTGCTGCATGCCGCCATTACTCTCGCTGGCTGCGCGTCCCCGCAGCCCAACGCCCATCAACCCGGCCAGATCACCCGCCTGTCACCGCAAGACCTGGCGCGCCTCACCCCGCCCCCCAACCCCACGGTGCCGTTGAGCGAAGTGATCGTCTGGTCGCAGGAAGGCGCATCGAGCGATGCCATCATCAAAAAGCTGCAAGACACCGGCACCTTCTACAACCTTAACGCGCAGCAGATCGTCGGTCTGAGCAAGCAAGGTGTGCATCAGCGTGTGATTGACCATCTGGTGGAAGCGCAGGAAAAAGCGCGCCAGGCCACCCTGCTCACCCAATTGGCCGACCGCGACGCCAAGGCGGCGCAGCAGATCGAACAAGAGCGCAACCGCCGCCGCGCGCTGCAACAGCAGTACCAATACGGCTACAGCGGCGCATGGGGGCCGCGCTATGGATTTGGCTTCGGTGCCGGCTCGCTCTACTACTACGACCCGTTTTTCCGCACTTGGCGGCCGCGCTGGTAGGGGTATCCCGGTACCCGGTGCGGACGCACTGGCAAATCGGCGCGGCAAATTAAGCTGGCGGGTCAGGCCGGTAAGTCAGGCCGGTAAGTCAGGCTGCCAGGTCAGGCTGCCAGGTCAGGCCATCAGCTTAAGGGCGTCAACTCTCACCCAGCGCCGCATTCACGCGCGGCATCACCTGTTCCGCCATCAGTTGCATCGAGCGCCGCGCCAGCACCGGGTCGGCCCAATCGTGGCCGCAGTACATGAGCGTGCCAAAGCCGCCGAGTTCTTCATTGAACGCGAGCAATTGCTCCACCACACTGCTGACGCTGCCGCGAATCACCATCGTGTCGAGGATGTAGTCGAGCGTGACTTGTTCATCCGGCATGGCCGGGTCGCGCTTGAACGAAAACAGCGCGTTGGCGCTCTTGCGCTTGGTATAGAGGTTCCAGAAATAAAAGCCATACGCACCCTTGTGATCCTTTACATAGCGCTCGGCAGTGGCGTCGTCGTCGGCCACAAAAATGCTCTTGCAGACGCGCCAGTCAGCGCGGTGCGCAGGCAGGCCCGCAAGGGCGCAACCCTGCTCATACATCGGCCAGTGCGTCGCCACGCCGTTCGATTGCAGAAAATTGGCTGACAGCGGCTTCCAGCCCCGCTGTGCGGCTGCGGT
>JANOYK010000351.1:0-2322 GCA_031428855.1 Burkholderiales bacterium
TCAAAAGGCGCGATGCTGACCCACCGCAACATCGTCGCCAACCTGCATCAATCGGGCGCCTGGATCTCCAGCACCTTCACCGAAGGCAAAGAGGTGGTGGTCTCGCCGCTGCCGATGTATCACATCTTCTGTCTCACCGCGACGCTGTCGTTCATGAAGTGGGGCGCAGTCAACGTGCTCATCACCAACCCGCGCGACCTGCCGGCCTTCATCATCGAACTTAAAAAATGGCGCTGGACCGTGCTCACCGGTGTCAACACCCTGTTCAACGGCATGCTCAACACCCCCGGTTTCGACCAGCTCGATTTCTCCAGTGTCAACGTGGTGCTGGGCGGCGGCGCAGCGGTGCAAAAGACAGTGGCCGAAAGATGGCAACAAGTAACCGGCAAGGCGCTCACCGAAGCCTACGGCCTGACCGAAACGTCGCCGGGCGCATCGATCAACCCGATGAACTCGCCCTGGAATGGCTCGATCGGCCTGCCGCTGCCCTCGACCGAATTCTCGATCCGCAATGACGACTTCAAGGAATTGCCGCTGTGGAGCGGCCAGGGCAACATCGAAGCCTCGACCGGTGAAATTTGCATCAAAGGCCCGCAAGTGATGAAGGGCTACTGGCAGCAGCCCGAGGAAACCGCCAAGGTCATGAAGGACGGCTGGCTCCTCACTGGCGACGTCGGCCACATGGACAGCAAAGGCTTTGTCTTCATCACCGATCGCAAAAAAGACATGATCCTGGTGTCCGGTTTCAACGTCTACCCGAATGAAATCGAAGGCGTGGTGGCAGGCTGCCCGGGCGTGCTCGAATGCGCCTCGGTCGGCGTGCCGGATGAAAAATCGGGTGAAGCGGTCAAGATTGTGGTGGTCAAAAAAGACCCGAACCTGACCAAGGAGCAGATCATCGAATACTGCAAAGCCAACCTGACCGGCTACAAAGTGCCGCGCGTGGTCGAGTTCCGCACCGAACTGCCCAAGACCCCGGTCGGCAAAATATTGCGGCGCGAACTGCGCGACAAACCGAAATAAATTGCCGGACTAAATTGCCGGACTAACCGGTCGAAATGTACGGGCGAAATGTACGGGCGAAATGCCCGGTCGAACTGTCTGGTAGAAATCATCCGCCGGATTAACGCGCCAGAAGCGTTGGTGGGAGCGGCTTGCAGCCAGCACGCCTTGAAAAACCGCTCCCACCAACGATCTCAGGCCACCACCCCTTCCAAAAAAGACAAACACATGGCACGCCTTGAAGGCAAAGCAGCATTCATCACAGGCGGTGGGGCCGGTATCGGCCGTGCCACCGCCATCTTGTTCGCCCGCGAAGGCGCGTGTGTGGCGGTGGCAGACATCAACCTCGCCGCCGCCGAAGAAACCGCGCATCTGGCCGGCCAAGGTGCCATCGCGCTCAAGACGGACGTGAGCGACGAAACCAGCATCAGCGCGGCGATTGCCGCCACGGTAGAGAAATTCGGCCGCCTCGACATCCTGCACAACAACGCCGGCGGCTCGACCCCGCAAGACAACAACGTGGTCGAAGCACCGGTTGAAGAATTCTGGCGCGTCATCAAGCTCGATTTGTTCGGCACCTTCTTGGGCTGCCGCTACGGCATCCCCGCGCTGATCCGCTCCGGCGGCGGCGCGGTCATCAACATGACCTCCAACATGGCGCTGATGGGCGTGCCGGGGCGCGACTGCTACACCGCGGCCAAGGGCGGCGTGGCGGCGCTGACGCGCTCGCTCGCGGTCGAGTTCGCCGCGCAGCGCGTGCGCGTCAACGCCATCGCTCCCTCGGCCACCATGACCGAGCGCTTGAAGAAACTGGTGCAGTTGAACCCGGCAGTGAACAAGCTGGCCGAGTCGCACCTGCTCGGCCCGATTGCGCCCGAAGATATCGCCAACGCCGCGCTCTACCTCGCCTCAGACGAATCGCGCGCCATGACCGGGCACATCATGGCGGTCGATAGCGGCGTGACAATTTATTGAACCGCCGCCAGCAGGTAAGCGGTCTGATCCGCGTGCGGTTGACGCTGTAGGACGTTCACGCACAGGCGGCGCGGCATCACCGCCCGCCGGTCGTGTACACAGCGGGAGCGCCGCGATTGGCGGCACTCCCGCTGTGCCGGTTTACGCAGCGCGCGCCACCTGATTGCGCAGCACGCCGATTTTTTCCAGCTCACTCTCGATCACATCGCCCGGCTGGCAATAGCCTTTGGCGCGCACCAGCGTCTCGCTGCCGTCACCGCCAACCCACTTGCCGCCCAGTTCCGCATCGACCGACCAGGCGGTGCCGCCCGGTGTGCCAGTGATGATAATCATGCCCGGCTGCAG
>JANOYK010000352.1:0-2542 GCA_031428855.1 Burkholderiales bacterium
CTATGCCGAAGCGGTTGAGCGCGCCCAGGCGCTCATTCCGGTATTGCGTACACGCGCCGCCCAGTGCGACGCGGAAGGCGCGCTGCTGCCCGAGAACGCCGCCGACATCGACCGGGCCGGCTTGTTTCGCATCGTCCAGCCCAAGCGCTGGGGCGGCATGGGGCTGGACTACCCGGCCGTGTTCGATTTTCCCGATCTGATCGGGCGTGGCTGCATGTCGACCGGCTGGATCCTTGGCAATTTGGCAGTGCATCACTGGATGCTCGCGCTGTATGACGAGCAAGCCCAGGAAGAAGTGTGGGGGCCGGACCCGAACGCCTACATCGCCTCAGGCATCGCTTACCCGCAAGGGCGCGGACGGGTGGTCGACGGCGGCATTGAGCTCTCCGGCCACTGGAATTTTTCATCCGGCGTCACGCCCTCAGGCTGGAACATGCTCGCCTGCGTGGTGCGCGATGGCGACAAACCATCGGACAAAATTCTTGACTACCGCATGTGCCTGCTGCCGGTATCCGACTATGAAATCGTCGATGACTGGCATGTGATGGGCCTCAAGGGCACCGGCAGCCGCTCGGTCAAGTGCGACAAGGTGTTTGTGCCGGAGCATCGCGCCTTGTCGATGATGCATCACCGCCGTGGCCAGGACTATCCGGGCTGGCGCACCAATCCGGAGGCGCTGTTCCGCGTCCCCTTTGGCGGTCTCGCAGCGCATTGCCTGTCGGGCGCGATGGTCGGCAACGCACAAGCCATGTTTGACGCCATCACCGGCATGATTAAAGAGCGCAGCACCAGCTACACCACGCTCAAGATGCGCGACCTCGGCACGGTGCAGGCGCGCGTGGGCTGGGCCGGCGCGCAGATCGACGCCGCGCGCTTGCTGGCCCGCAGCGACTGCATGGACGGCCAGCGCATGACCGAGCAGGGCCTCGAACAAAGTCTCGAACTCAAATTGAAGCAAAAGCGCAATTGCGCCTATGTCGCGCATCTGGCCACCGAGGCAGTCGATACGCTTTATGGATTGGCTGGCGGCAATGGCCTGTATACGCGCGGGCCGATGGAACGCATCTTCCGTGACCAGCACGCCGCTGCCGCGCACATCAATTTTTCGATGGACGCGCAAACCACCGCCTGGGGCCTGGCTGCGCTCGGTGGCGAGATTACCAACGCCACCCTGTAGAGCTTTACTCGATACGCACACCCCATATCGCCATCATTGGCGCAGGTATGGGCGGCGAGACCGGCAAGCAAGCCGGCACCAGCTGGCTCTATGGCTACGACGCCTGGAATGTGCCGTTGACCCCCACCGTATACGAGCCGCTGCCCGCGCAAAAAGCCGCGTAACACCGCCCCGCCCAGCCTTGTCTTGCATCCACTGGCGTTGACCGTAGCTTAGGCCCACCCGCGCAGCCCGGCTTTCGCGCCCTGCTCGACCTCATCAAAAACGGCACACAGCGCGGCTACGTCAAACTCACCGGCAGCTACCGCATGGGCACACTGCCGTCGATGGCCGACTGCACGCCGATGGCGCAAGCCCTGATCAAAGCTGCGCCAGACCGCATCATCTGGGGCAGCGATTATCCGCACCTATCGTTTGCAGACAAGGTGGGGTCAGTGCAACTGTTCAACCTGCTGGGCGACTGGGCACCGGACGCCGCCACCCGCCAAGAAATCCTGGTTGATAACCCGCAGCGGCTGTTTGGCTTCTGGTCCGGGCGCCAAGTTGGACAGCGCCGCCATCTCCTGCGCCAGCGACTGGCCCAAGTCAATGCCATAGGTCTGCGCCGCTTGTTGAAAGTGCGCCAGCGCGCGAGCCACGTCGTCTTGCGTCAGCGGCTTGATGAGCGTGCCGAGCACGCCAGCATCGCGCTCAAGCGCCTTGACATCGCACTCGGGCGGCAAGGTGCCAGATTCAGGCAGCGGTCCGCCGCCGCTGCTTTTCAAATGTTCGGCAATGCACAGCAAACCGGCCGCTGTCATGGCAGCGCTGTGGGTCGAAAGCTTGGGGCGAAAGCCGTAGGCCAGCATGGCGAAATCGTAACTCGCCATCGCACGCACGGTCTCGATCAATTCGTCACCGGGACGGCCAAGAACGCCCTCGACATAGAGCGCCGCGCCGTGCATGAAAGGGAGCAAGGAGCGTTGCTGCATGGCCGCCTCCGCATCGATGGAATGCAGAAAGTGTGCGCGCGGCAGCACGCACGGCAATGCGGGAATAGCGCGGACATCTGCGGCCAGTTTGATTGTTTGATGCCTGCGGGGCAGTTATCAAACAATCACGAAACCGTTGGTGCGAGCCACTCTACAGACATCATCGTGCGCAGAAGTCCAATCCATGCGGTTTTTGGCGGGGCAGCATGCGCCGATTTGTCCGGCACACCCTGCCGGACAACGCATGCGCGGCCCTGTGGCGCCGCTACTTCCCGCTCACCTTCGCCAAAAACCCGCTGAGCATTTTGTTGAACACCACCGGCTGTTCGATGTTGGCAATATGCGCCGCATCGGGACTGATGAACAGTTCCGATGCGGCGATCTGTTCGTGAAT
>JANOYK010000353.1:0-2128 GCA_031428855.1 Burkholderiales bacterium
TTTGATGCGCGCATTAGGGATAACTTCCGGTTTTTTCAGGTCTATAATGAATCCAATTTTACAGGCTCAACAGGGTGCATCATGCTTGACCGTGACGGCTTCCGCCCGAACGTCGGCATCATTATCGTCAACCACAAAAACGAGGTTTTCTGGGGCAAGCGCGTTAAAGAACATTCCTGGCAGTTTCCGCAAGGCGGCATCAATCACGGCGAGTCGCCGGAAGAAGCGATGTACCGCGAGCTGCAGGAAGAAACGGGTTTGCTCCCCGGGCATGTGCGCATATTGGGGCGCACGCGTGAGTGGTTACGGTATGAAGTGCCGCACGCGTGGATCAAACGCGAGATTCGCGGACATTACCGCGGCCAGAAGCAAATCTGGTTTTTGCTGCGCATGGTCGGGCGCGATTGCGATGTCCATCTGCGCGCCTCGCCTCACCCCGAGTTCGACGCCTGGCGCTGGCATGATTACTGGATTCCACTCGATAGCGTGATCGAATTCAAGCGCCAGGTCTATAGCCAGGCGCTCAACGAGTTGTCGCGCCTGCTGTTTGTGCAAAAGACCGAAACGACGCGCTATCTGCGTCAGCGCGTGCGCGGTGCGCGCGATGGCGCCGGGGACGGACACGGCGCGTTTGGTGCCTTTGCACCGTCGCTTGCGCCTGCGGCACCGGCGCTAAGGGACCTGCCGGAACAGCCGGAACAGCCGGAACAGCCGGAACAGCCGGAACAGCCGGAACAGCCGGAACCGCAGGAACAACGGGAGCCGCAGGAGCAGCGCGAAGCGGCGACCGCAGCCTCCGCAGCCTCCGCAGCCTCCGCAGCCTCCGCAGCCTCCGCAGCCGCAGGAGCCACAGCGGCCAGTGTGAGCGGCGCAGCGCCGCAGGAATAAAGCTTGCCTATCGCGCTGATTGGAACATTCGATTGGAACTGGCGCGGCGATTGGCTAAAATCGTCTCTGTTCAGCGCAGCACCGCCCCCGTCCGCAGTCTGGATCGATGGCGGGGCTGCACGGGCAAGGAATCCGGCGCGGCCCGCAGCACCGGGGCGGCACGCCGGATAGCGCAGCAAGAAGTCATCCCCATCATGCAACGGAGACCACCATGCAACTCAAAGGCTCTAAAACTGAAGGCAATCTGAAAGACGCATTTGCGGGCGAGTCGCAGGCCAACCGCCGCTACCTGTATTTCGCAGGCAAGGCTGACGTCGAGGGCCAAAACGACGTCGCCGCGCTGTTCCGCTCAACCGCTGAAGGCGAAACCGGGCACGCACATGGCCACTTGGACTATCTCGCGACCGTGGGTGACCCCGCCACCGGCCTGCCGATCGGTTCGTCACGCAACAACCTGAAAGCCGCTGTTGCTGGCGAAACCCACGAGTACACCGACATGTACCCGGGCATGGCCAAGACCGCGCGTGGCGAAGGGTTTGACGAGATCGCCGACTGGTTTGAAACCTTGGCCAAGGCCGAGCGCTCGCACGCCAACCGCTACCAGAAGGCACTCGACGCACTGGTCGATTAATGGTTATTGCGCTGATGCCCAACACACCGGGCATGACGTAATAAAGCTCAAAGTCAAGGGGCGCGATGCGCCCCTTGACTTTCGCGTTGCTGTGCCGCGTTACTTGGCTCTGCCGTGCTCTGTTGTGCGCTGTCGTGCGCTGTCGTTTTGACAGTTCATTTCTGCCCATTTATCTTTGAGGATTGGTTCGATGGCTTCACGTGAAGGCAATCTCGAGGCGCCAACCCGGCATGCGCTCGATTGGCAGAACCCTGATTTTTACAATCAGGCCACGCTCGACAAGGAGTTGGAGCGAGTATTCGACATCTGCCACGGCTGCCGCCGCTGCGTGAGTCTGTGCGGCACGTTTCCCACCTTGTTTGATCTGGTGGACGAAAGCCCGACGATGGAAGTCGATGGCGTCAACAAGGCCGACTACATGAAGGTGGTCGATCAGTGCTACCTGTGCGATGTCTGCTACATGACCAAGTGCCCCTATGTGCCGCCGCACTCGTGGAATGTCGACTTTCCGCATCTGATGCTGCGCGCCAAGGCCGCCAAATTCAAGAATGACGGTATCAGCCTGCGTGACCGGTTTTTGTCGAATACCGATTTGCTCGGCAGCTTCGC
>JANOYK010000354.1:0-3567 GCA_031428855.1 Burkholderiales bacterium
CCAGGCTTGAGACGGCATTGCCATGACTGCTGACGGTGTGGTGGTCATCAAAGCGCAGACTGCGCAGAACTGCTGCCGGGTGTTGTCCAAGCAGGCGTGTTGTTAGGGCTGTCCGTCAGATTGCAGCGAGATTGCAGCGCCACAGGGTGTCACGGCGGCCCACCGGCCGGCAAAACAGGCGGTAATTTTCACACTCCAGGGTGTGCCTATCCACTATGCGCCGGTGCCACGCTATGCGTTAATAGGGGTGAACTTGCAGGCGTCCGGCACGCCTGCGGGGCAAACCGGCGCACAGGCAAGGAGGCATCATGCGGCGAAAAATGCGCCAGCGCGCACCGCGAATCCGTTCCGGACAGCGGCCTGAAACCCTTGGCCGGAGCCATTCTTCACCATGTATCAGAGGAGAGAACACATGAATCACCGCCGCAAGCTGATCGGCGCGCTCGGCGCCGCCGCACTCCATGCGCCATTCAGTGCCATCGCGCAGAACGCAACAGCCACCCCACGCATCGTGCTGCTGCTGCCCGGCAACCTGCGCAGCATGGCGATGCCCGCCGATGCTTTCCACCAACGGCTGCGCGAGCTTGGCTACGTCGAGGGCAAAACCCTGATCGTCGAAATCCACGAGCTCGATGGCAAGTTCGACCAACTGCCCACGCTGCTGGCCGAGGTGGTAAAGAGCCGCCCGCAGATCATCCTGGTGCAGGGGGGACAGGCGGTCAAAGCCGCCATGCAGGCCACGTCGACGATTTCGATCATCGCCGTCACGGTGGGCGACCCGGTACAGATGGGCATGGCGGAGAGTCTGGCGCGGCCCGGTGGCAATGTCACCGGCAACGCATTGATCGCAGGAATGAGCGACCAGAAGACAGTGGAAATCCTGCATGAGATGGTGCCTGCGGCCAAGCGCATCGCCATGCTGGCCGATCCGGGCACACCGATTTACCCGTTTCGCCTGCAACGATTTCCTGCGGCGGCCGCGCAGCGCGGCCTCACGCCGCTGCTGGTCCACGCCTCGCGCGCAGAAGAGTTGCCCAAGGCGTTTGACGAGGTGGTGAAGCGGCGCGCGCAGATGCTGGTGATTGCCAACGACCCGGTGTTGAATGCGAATGCGCGCGCCATCGTCGATCTCGCGGCGCGGCACCGCATCCCGACGATCTACGCCGGCGATATCTTCGCCCCGCTCGGCGGCCTGGTGTCCTACTCCTACAGCAACGTCGCCATGTACCGCAACGCGGCCTTGTTTGTGGACCGCATTCTCAAGGGCCGCAAGCCGGTCGACTTGCCGTTCGAGCAACCCACCCGCTTCGAGATGACGCTCAACATGAAGACCGCGAAGTCACTCGGCCTGAAGATTCCGCAGACAGTGTTGATCCGCACGGACCGGGTGATCGAATGAACCGTCATTTCACTCGCCCCGGCCTCATCGCCATGCATCGTCCTGAAACCGTTGGTGCGAGCGGTTCTTGCACATTTTTCATTGGGAGACTCAAATGAATCGACGCGATTCCCTCATCGCACTGCTGGCCGCCACCGCGGCCGCAGCGCCGCTCGCCACGCCGGGCACGGCACGCGCCCAGCCGGCCGCCAAGCCGCCACGCATCGGCTACCTCACGCTGCGCTCGCGCGGACATGCGCTCGAAGCGGTGTTCGTCACCGCCCTGCGCGAGGCCGGTTATGTCGAAGGCAAGAACATCACGATCGATTGGCGCTTCGCCGATACCAAAGTGGAGAAGCTGCCGGCGCTCGCAGCCGAACTCGTCGCCCTGCGGGTCGATGTGCTGGTGGCGGCGTCAACCCAGGCGGTCTCTGCGGCGGCGGCGGCCACCAAGACCATCCCGGTCGTGTTCCCCGGCGCGGCCGATCCGGTCGGCTCGGGTTTTGTGAAATCGCTGTCACGCCCTGGCGGCAACATCACCGGCTTCTCGACCATGGCAGCCGACCTCGGCGGCAAGCAAATCGAAGTGCTGCGCGCGGTGCGGCCGCGCATGATGCGCCTGGCCATTTTGGTCAACCCCAGCAACAGCAGCCTCGCTTCGGTGATGCAGAACTTCGAAGCCGGCGCGAAGCAAACCGGCGTGACGCTCCAGCAATTCGCCGCGCACACGCCGGAGGCCATCGACCAGGCCTTTGCGGCGATGCCCAAAGCGCGCATCGAAGCCGTCGCCGTGGTGGTCGATGCCTTCCTGCTCGAAGAAACCAAGCGCATCGCCGCGCTGGCATTGCGCTACAAGCTGCCGCTGATTTCGACCCAGCAAATCGACGTCGAAGCCGGCAGCCTGATGAGCTACGGTGCCGTCCTCGCCGACAACTACCGCCGCACCGCCGGTTTTGTCATCAAGATTCTCAACGGGGCTAAACCGGCCGACCTGCCGGTGGAGCAACCAACGCGGATCGAACTGGTGGTCAACATGAAGACCGCCAAGGCGCTCGGCATCAAGTTCCCGCAAGAGATCATGGTGCGCGCCGACCGGGTGATTGAATGATGCACAGGAGAATCCAATGAACAAGCGCCAGACCCTGCGCAGCCTGATAGCCCTTGGCCTCGCCGCCACCGCGCTGCCGGCACGCGCCCAAGCGCCGCCGGGCGCGCGACGCCTCGGCATGCTGATGGGCTACGCCGAGAACGACCCGGAGGCGCAACTGCGCCTGAACGCTTTCAAGCAGAAGCTCGCCGCACTCGGCTGGGTCGAGGGGCGCAACCTGACGCTCGACCTGCTCTGGACTGCGGGCGACGCCGATCGCGCCACGCCGTTTGCCAAACAACTGGTGGCCCTCAAACCGGACGTGATCCTCGCCAACACCACGCCGGTAACGGCGGCGCTGCAGCGTGAAACCAGCACCATCCCGATTGTCTTCACGGCGGTGTCGGACCCGATCGGCAGCGGCTTTGTCAAGACCCTGGCGCGGCCCGGCGGCAACATCACCGGCTTCATCAATCTCGAAGCGTCGCTAATGGAAAAATGGCTGGAACTGCTCAAGGAAATTGCGCCGCGCGTGAAACGCGTGGGCGTCATGTTCAACCCCAAGACCGCGCCTTACGCGGATTATTATTTGCAGCGCTTCAACGCGGTGGCACCGCACTTTGGCGTGACGGCAATCCCGGCCACGGTGAGCAACGCGGCCGATATTGAAAAAGTCATCAGCGCGCTCGCGCGCCCGGCCGACGGCGGCCTGATCATGCTGACCGACAGTTTCATGACGGTGCAGCGCAAGACCGTGATCACGCTGGCGGCGCGCCACAAGGTGCCGGCCATCTACTACGTCGGGGTGATGGCGGATGAAGGCGGCCTGATCGCCTACGGCATCAATTACGCCGACATGTTTCGCAACGCCGCGCCCTACGTCGACCGCATCCTGCGCGGCGCCAAGCCGGCCGACTTGCCGGTGCAGCAGCCGACGCTGTACAAATTGGCGGTCAACCTCAAGACCGCCAAGGCGCTCGGGTTAACCGTGCCGCATTCGATTCTGGTGCGCGCGGACCAGGTGATCGAGTGAACCGCCTACAGCACCAGGTTGAGCGATTTTCCGCCCGGCATGCGGTAGACCGAAAAATCCTTGCGGTCG